>NZ_JBFAHW010000233.1:0-6188 GCF_040654355.1 Streptomyces sp. NPDC050704
CCTGGCCGATGCGGTGGGCGCGGTCGGTGGCCTGGTCCTCGACGGCCGGGTTCCACCAGCGGTCGTAGTGCACGACATGGGTGGCGCGGGTGAGGTTGAGGCCGGTACCGGCGGCCTTGAGGGACAGCAGGAAGACCGGTGCCTCGCCGGCCTGGAAGGCGGCGACCATCTCCTCGCGGCGGGACACCGGTGTGCCGCCGTGCAGGAAGAGCGGCGCCCGGCCCTGTTCGGCCAGGTGCCGTTCGAGGAGCCGCGCCATCACCGTGTACTGGGTGAAGACCAGGACGGACTCGCCCTCGGCGGTGATGGTGGCCAGGAGTTCGTCAAGGAGTTCGAGCTTGCCGGAGCGGCCGGAGTCCAGCGGGCCGCTCTGGCGCAGGTACTGGGCGGGGTGGTTGCAGATCTGCTTCAGCGCGGTGAGGAGTTTGAGGACGAGTCCGCGCCGCGCGATGCCTTCGCTTGTGCGGATCGCGTCCATGGTCTCGCGCACCACCGCCTCGTACAGGCTCGTCTGCTCGGTGGACAGGGGAACGACGCGGTCGGTCTCGGTCTTCGCCGGAAGCTCGGGGGCGATGCCCGGGTCGGACTTGTGCCGGCGCAGCAGGAAGGGGCGTACCAGTCGGGCCAGTCGTTCGGCGGCCGGGGGGTCCTGACCGGACTCGACGGGGCGGGCGTGCCGGTCGCGGAAGACGGGCAGCGGGCCGAGCAGGCCCGGGGTGGTCCAGTCGAGGATCGCCCACAGCTCGGAGAGGTTGTTCTCGACCGGGGTGCCGGTCAGGGCGACGCGGGCCCGGGCGGGCAGGGCGCGCAGTTCGCGGGCGGTGGTGCTGTAGGGGTTCTTGGCGTGCTGCGCCTCGTCGGCGGCGATCAACGACCAGGGGACGTCGGCGAGTCGCCTGCGGTCACGGCGGAGCACTCCGTAGGTGACCAGGACGATCTCATCGCGCGCCAGGTCGTCGAGGTGCCGGTCGCCGCCGTGAAAGCGGCGGACCGGGGTGCCGGGCGCGAACCGGGCGGCCTCCCGCTCCCAGTTGCCCAGCAGCGAGGTGGGGCAGACCACCAGGGTGGGCCCGGCGGTGGCCGGAAGCCGCTGGCGGTGCAGGTGGAGGGCGAGCAGGGTGATGGTCTTGCCCAGGCCCATGTCGTCGGCGAGGCAGCCGCCGAGGCCGAGTTCGCACATGTCGGCCAGCCAGGCCAGTCCGCGCATCTGGTAGCCGCGCAGGGTGGCCTTCAACTCGGCGGGCTGGGGCACCGGTTCACGGTCCTGCGGTTCGCGGATGCGGTCGACGAGCGCGGCGAATGCCCCAGTGGCCTGTACGGGAACGCGCTCGCCGTCCGCTTCCGCTTCGCCGGTCAGGGCGGTGGTGAGCGCCTCCATGGGGGAGAGTGGCTGCATGCGGCGGCGCCGGGCGCGGGCGACGAGTTTCGGGTCGGCGATCACCCATTGGTCGCGCAGCCGGATCAGCGGGCGGCGGGCTTCGGCGAGGGTGTCCAACTCGGCGTCGGTGAGCGGCTCGTCGCCGAGCGCGATCCGCCAGCTGAAGTCGAGCAGGCTGTCGGCGTCCAGCAGGCCGGGCGCGGCCGAGCCCGGAGCCCCCGGCTGCCCGATCTCGGCCCGCGCGGTGAGCGCCTTGACCAGCTCGCGCGGCCAGTGCACGGCGATCCCGGCGTCGCGCAGGACGTCGGTGGCATCCCCGAGCAGGTCGAGGGCCTCGTCGTCACTCAGCGGCAGCCGGTCGGGTACGGCCTCGTCGAGCAGCCGCTCCAGTGGCGGCCAAGCGCGGGCGCCGCGCCGCAGTGCCAGCAGCGCCTCGGTCTCCGCACGCGGCCCCAACTGCCGCTGTACGGCGGCCGGGTCGGCCCACAGGTCGGCGGCCTCGACGACTAGGGCGGGGTCGTCGGCGGTGTGCAGTTGCAGCACCGCCTGGAAGCGCTGCCGCCTCCCGGTCGGCAGCTCGACGCGCAGACTGACGGTGACCTTGGCCGACAGTGCCGCGTCGGTCTCCTCCGCCCAGGTGCGCAGGTCGGGGACGGGGCGCACCTCGCGCCAGGCGTAGGGGAGGTGGCCGAGCGCCAGCGGGGCGGCCGGGGTGCGGGCGAGCGCGTCGGCGGCGGCGTCCGCGAAGTCCCGGACCAGGGCGGCCGGTTCGGCGATCCGCAGCGGAACGGTGCCGGACAGGGGAAGGCAGTGCGCGTGCGGCGGAAAGGTGGCGGCCAGCTCGTCGACGGCTCGCCGCCACGCGGTGTCGTACGGCCCGATCCTCCAGACGTCGTACGCGGTCTCGCTCAACGCCGGATGCAGCCGCCCCTCGGCCAGCATGCCCAGCGCCAGCCGCGCGGCGGCCGCCCAGGCGGCGGCGGACGGATGAGCGGGCGTGGCACCGAGCAGGGCGGCCACCGCCACGGCCGGAGGGATCGCGTACGAGGCAACGACGCGGCGGCGTACCGAGCGACCATGCGGCAGCACCAGCTCGATGCGCCCCGCTTCGACACCATCCGGAGGCGGCGCGGCGGGCGCCGCATCCGACGGCTGCCACAGGTGCAGTCGCCCCAGCCGATCGGGGTCCCCGGGCACGAACACCGCGGCCCAGCCACCGGCCAGCAGATCCCTTACCCATCCCGTGTACTGAGACGAGGCCAGCGGCTGCACCGCCAGACCCCCCACACTGGACACCGGGACGATCACACGGGCCATGCCACCCCATTCCAGCCCCGCGGCCACCGCCGCCGACTTATGACAGTCCGACTCCACCACAGCGCACGCACGGCAGCCAAACCCGGGCCAAAGGTCGTGCGCCCCTCCCGACGGAACCGCCGGACGGCTCGTACCCGCCCCTGCCGCGCCTCCTGGCACCCGTTCCGGATGTGGCAGCCCGGCGGATATGCCGAAGCGCCGTGGCCGCCGCAAGTCCTCGTCGAAGAAGCCGGTTCGCCGGTCCCCGGCACCCCGCGCCTGTCCGACGGGATCATGCGCGACGCCTGGCGGAATGTCCGCAGAGGTCAGTGTGTGTTTCTGCAGACGATGAGACTGTTCTGGGCGTATAGCTCGGCTCGTCTGCCGCCACCTGCGGCTTTGCCTGGGAAAGGGCCTCTGATCTGGGACGGAGGCCCTTTCTGATCTTTCATGGGCTTGCCGTGTTAGGCGGCAAAAAGTCCCTCGGAAGTCCCTCAGACAGAGCTGAAAGCCCCTGAAAAGTCCCTGGAGCGGAGGGGCGGATGACGCCTCTGAGCTGGTTCGGGTCGATGGGACATCACGCTGTCGCGCTACCCCGCAGTTTGCAACTGCTGTGAGGTAAGAGGTGGTCTGCGGTGGAGGGTTCGTGGTCTGGGGCCGGTGCACTCGTAATGCGTAGGTCTCGGGTTCGAATCCCGAAGGCGGCTCCCTGAAGGCCCAGGTCAGACCCCGCTGACCTGGGTCTTTTGCCTTTCCTTGGCTTTGCCTCGTGGTACCTACCCGGTCTGGTGGCCGCCGGTGGACAACCGGTGGACAAGCGTGCAGCAGGCGTGCAGAGCGGTGGACGGACGAGCCTGCGTGTAGAGGACCGGCGTGCCACATGCCAACGGGCGGCAGGGCTGCGTGTGTCGGGCAGTCGGCGACGGTGATGTTGGGGGGTTTCCATAAATCGGGGGAGCGGCGACGGCGGCTGGTGAAGAATCAGCCAGGGGGAGCCGGTCGTGCGGCTGAGCGAACCGGGCAGGGGTGGGCAAGTATCTCAAGCGGTGGGAGTTGACCTTCCAGCGCCCGGACAGGCGGGCCGTGGCGCGTTGGCACCAGGAGGCCTGGCTGAAGATCCACGCGAAGGCGAAGGGAGACGGCGGTGAGATCCTCTTCGCCGACCAGGTCGGCATTCCGCTCCGACCAGGTCACCGGTTCGCACCGGGGGGAGAGAGAAGGGCCGCACGCCCATCGTGCGGCGGACAGGGAACCGGTTCTCGGTGAACGCGATGTCGGCGATCAGCACCAAGGGGCGGATGCACTTCGTGGTCATCCGGGGATCATCTGGGCCGCGCCCCTGCCCCGACCGTACGTGTGACAGAACAGCCGGCCCGGGCTGGTATTGGCATCCGGCCGCAGCCAGTTACTGACATCGACCGCCAGGACCAGCCGCCCCTCCTCCGTCCGGGGAAGCGGCAGCCCCGCCAGTGCCCTGCGCAGCCGAGACAGATCCAGATGCCCGCGGTTCAGCCCGCCGTACAACGCGCCATGCCCACGCTGATGCTCAGGTGCCAGGGACAGCTCGACCAACGTCCTCACCGGGCCGTCCACACAGCAAGGCGTCACTCAACTCGAACAGGGCGTCGGGCCTCTGGGCCAGGCAGGCATAGAACTCCGTCCGAAAGCACGACAGTTCGGCAAACGCATCCCGCGGGACATCCCGCTGCGGCAGACTCATTGCTACGGCCTTCGTGCTGGTCAAGTGCCTCTCTGACGGAGCACAGGATCAGGCGAAGGCCGCTCCCACGTCAGGCACTCAGCCAAGAGCCTCAGCGAGTTCGAGGCCATGTTCGACCACGGACCATAAACGCCAAGAGTGCGCGGAGGTAAGTGAGGCTAAAACGTTTTGCACAAGGCTCTGAGCTGGGCATCTCCCTGGTATGGCCGGGGTGTTGAGCGTTGAGCGGGTGGAGACGTTCACAGGTGCTGCAGGTGCTGCAGTTCGCGCGGTTGTTGAAGATAGTGCGCGAGCGGGGCGGCGACGGCACCCTGCGGGACCGGCCGTGGTCCTTGCCGCTGGCGGAGCGGGTGCTCGTGGTGGCGGTGTACTACCGCAATAGCGTGACCATGCGGCAGCTGGGACCGCTGTTCGGAGTGTCCTCCTCCACGGTGTGCCGGGTCATCCAAGGGCTGGGTCCGTTGCTCGCGCTCGAGCCCGTCTCCCACCCGGTCGATGCCGCAGATCGGTTGTGGATCGTGGACGGCACGTTGATTCCGGTCCTTGACCGCAGTGTGGCGGCCTCCAGCCGTAACTACCGGTTCTCAGCGAATGCGCAGGTCATCGTGGACGCCGACCCCGGCTGGTGATTGCGGCCGGTGCCGGGCACCAGTGCGGACGCGCACGCCTGGCGGGCCTCCGGACTGAGCCAACACTGCCAGGGCGTGACCGTGCTCGGCGACGGAGCCTGTCTCAACTGCGGCATGCCGGTATCGCACCGCAAACGCCCCGGGCGGGCTCTACTCCCGGGCGAGGAGGAGGACAACGCCGAGCACCGCAAGGTCCGCGTGCGGGTGGAACACGTCATCGGCGGCCTGAAGAACCACAAGATCCTGCGCGACTGCCGGTAGTGCGGCGACGGCCTCCATCACGCGGTCCAGGCCGTCGCCCACGAGCCGCTGGTGTAACAGCCGTGCATCACATCTGCGGGGCGGTTGTGATGCCACTGCTGAGCCACTGTTACGCGCGACCGGTTCCTTAGGGGCACCGAGGCGGATGGCCTCGGGGAAACCCAGGAACGAGGCAAGGAACCAGCGATGTCCTCCACTCTTGCGCCGACGTCGGCCACCGACGCCGAACGCCCCACGAAGCCCCGTCTCCGGGGTCGCCGCCGGGCCCTGACCGTCGCGGGCCTGCTGCTCGCCCTCGTGGGCGGCGCGATCGGCGAGTCCGGCACCGCGATCGCCCAGGCACCGCCGGGCTCCTGCACTCAGTGGTGCAACAACCCTCCGGCGGGCTCGGGTGTCAGCCGGGCCGACTGGAACGCCGCGGTCGAGGCAGCGGACTTCTGGGCCAACCACGCTATCGACTTCAATCAGGTCGACTATTCCTACGGGCACAGCTACTACCACCTCTACTGGCACCCCAACCGCGGGTGGCCTCATGCGGGGTTCGGAAACCAGTGGTTCGGCTACCGGGACAGGTACACGGGGCACACCGAGTTCGTGTATTACGGCGGCACGTTCCACGACCGCAGCGGGGACCTCGCCTGGCAGGAGCAGAACGCGCAGCACGTATCGGCGAGCCAGGCCTACTCGACGGACCGCACCCACACGTCTCCCTATGTGGAGTACGACATCGACTACCACGGCTCGGCGAGGAGCTCACGCAACGCGCGGCGGATCGTGCGCAACTCCATCACCGGCAACGTCTACGTCACGTACGACCACTACGCGACCTTCATGTACCTGGGCCACTACTAGGCACAGGCGCTGTGACCAAGGCCGGGGTGGTGCGGCGGACCGGGAACCGTCC
>NZ_JBFAHW010000234.1:0-6105 GCF_040654355.1 Streptomyces sp. NPDC050704
TCCCGGCCGTCTTCGGCTCGATCGGCCGGATGAGCCAGCGCAACGCGCTGCGCAACCCGCGCCGCACCGGCGCCGTCGGCGTGCCTCGCCCGGTGATCCTGCACTGCCCGCACCTGCCGGAATCCCGCTGCCCCTGCCGCAAACCCCGGCCGGGTCTCATCACCGGGGCCCTCGACCGCATCGGGGTGAACCCGGGGCAGGCACTGCTCGTCGGCGATCACGACACCGACCTGATGGCGGCCGCGGCGGCGGGCTGCTGGTCGCTGCACGTGCGCAGCGGCCGGGGCGGACCACCCGCCGCGTACCCGGGCTGCCTGGGCAGCGTGCCCACCCTCCGCGAGGCGGCCGAACTGGTCATGGCGCTCACCAAGGCGGAATGGCGCCGGCCACCGCTGCGACGCCCCGAGGATCCGCACACCCGCGCCGTCCGGCCGGCGGAAAAGGAAGGAGCCAGGCCATGAGGCGCGCACTGATCACCGGCATCACCGGCCAGGACGGCTCCTACCTCGCCGAGCACCTCCTGGAACGCGGCTACGAGGTGTGGGGGCTGCTGCGCGGCCAGGGCAACCCGTACCGCTCCCGCATCGAGCGGATCGCCCCCGAAGTACGCTTCGCCGAAGGCGACTTGCTCGATCAGAGCAGTCTCGTCGCCGCCGTCGACCACATCCAGCCGGACGAGGTCTACAACCTCGCCGCCATCTCCTACGTCCCGATGTCCTGGCAGCAGGCCGAACTGACCGGCGAGGTCACCGGCATGGGAGTGCTGCGCATGCTGGAGGCCATCCGCATCGTCAGCGGCCTCGGCAGGTCCACGACCGCGCCGCCCGGCACCGTCCGCTTCTACCAGGCGTCGTCCTCCGAGATGTTCGGCCAGGTCGGCGAGGTGCCCCAGGACGAGGACACCCCGCCGCGGCCGCGCAGCCCCTACGGTGTGGCCAAGACCTACGGGCACCTCATCACGCGCAACTACCGTGAGTCCTTCGGGATGTTCACCGCTTCCGGGATCCTCTTCAACCACGAATCCCCACGGCGCGGACGGGAGTTCGTCACCCGCAAGATCTCCCGGGCCGCCGCCAGGATCAGTCTCGGCCTGCAGAACGGACTGCGCCTCGGCAACCTCGACGCCGTACGCGACTGGGGCTTCGCCGGAGACTACGTCCGCGCCATGCGCCTCATGCTGGCCCAGGCCGAACCCGGCGAGTACGTCGTGGGCACCGGGCACATGCACTCCGTACGGGACGCGGTGCGCATTGCCTTCGAGACGGTGGGCCTCGACTGGCGCGAGCATGTCGTCAGCGACACCCGTCTGGTCCGCCCCGCCGAGGTCGACCTGCTGTGCGCCAACCCGAAGAAGGCCCGCACCGAACTCGGCTGGGAGCCCGAGACCGGCTTCGAGGAGCTGATGCGGATGATGGTGGAGGCGGACCTGGAACGGGCGCGAAGAGAACTGCGCCACCCCTCGACGCGGGCGGATGTCCATGACTGGTGAGTCCGCGACCACACCACCCGGCCCGCCGGCCACCGCGTCGGTGCCACTGCCGGGCCGGCCCGGTACGGCGCCGCGCACCGGCCCCGGCGCGTCGACGGCCGACAGGTCCGGGCGCCCAGCCCGGCTGCCGTCCCTGACGGTGCTGCGGTTTCCCGCCTCGCTCGCCGTCCTGGTCTGCCACATCTACGAGTTCATCTGGCCCGAGCGGGTGTGGAGCGGCGACCTGGCCGATGACCTGCTGCACCACGCGGCCTATCTGGGAGTCGCCCTCTTCTTCCTGCTCAGCGGCTTCGTTCTGACCTGGGCGGCGCGCGAGGGCGACTCCGCCCGGAGCCTGTGGCGCCGCCGCGTCGTGCGGGTGTTCCCCGGCCACACCGTGGTCTGGGTCATCGGCGCGGTGCTGCTCCTCGGCAGCGGAGGCACGCTCGGGGTGGCCGCCGCCCTCGAACTGCCGCTGCTGCACGCCTGGGCGTTCGGCCCGCTGGACGAGTTCCTCGTCGTCAGCGGTGTCACCTGGTCGCTCTCCTGCGAGGTGCTCTTCTACCTCTCATTCCCCCTGGTGGTGCGGCTGGTGCGGAGGCTGCCCCGACACCGCCTCGCGCTGTGCGCCGCACTGCTGTGCGCGCTCGTCGTGGCGTTCCCGGTCGTCGCCCGTGTGCTGCTGCCCGGCACGCCGCTGTACGGCGAGTTCCCGGTGAGCCGGCAGCAGTTCTGGTTCGTCCAGGTGCTTCCACTGACCCGCTTCGCCGAGTTCCTCCTCGGCGTGATCCTGGCTCGTACGGTCGCCGAACGGGTCTGCCCCGCAATCCGGTTGCGGTACGCCCTCGTGGCTGTCGCGGCGAGTCTGGCCCTCTCGCTCCACCTGCCCTTCCTGTTCGCGTTCACCGCCGCGTGGGTCATACCGCTGAGCCTGCTGATCGTGGCCTGCGCCCAGGCCGACCTGCGTCGCGGACCGACACGGCCGAACTGGGGCCCGGCCCTGTGGCTCGGCGAGACCTCGTACGCCCTGTTCCTCGTCCATCTCTTCGTCGTGCAGTACCTGTGCGTGGCCCTCGTCGCCCCCGGGCCCGGCATGCCACAGGCGCACCGCTGGACGTGGGCGGTGCTGATGGTGTTCGCCTCCGTCCTGGCGGCGTGGCTGCTGCACATCACCGTGGAGCGGCCCGCGATGCGACGGTGGTCCCACCCGCGGCGCCGCACGCCCGACAAGGCCCGCCCGTGACCCGGGCCGGGCGGGGCCGGTTCCCCGCACGCCCCGCCCGCGTCACCCCTCCCAGCCGCCCCACCGTCCTTGCAGATACTGGAGTCATGGAGCACACCGTTCAACTCCCCGACAGCGCCGACGTCCTGGCGGGCAGCCGCGGCGCCGCCCACCTCGCGGCCGAGGGCGTCTCGTGCACCCTCGGGGACCGGCCGGTACTGCGCGACGTCTCCCTGACCGTCGCCGCGGCGGAAAGAGTCGGACTGATCGGGGAGAACGGCCAGGGCAAGTCCACCCTGCTGCGCGTCCTCGCCCGTGATCTCGCCCCCGAGCGGGGCAGCGTGCTGCGCGCGGTCACGGGCCGTGTCGGCTTCCTGCCGCAGGAGCCGGAGTTCCCGCCCGCCTGGACGATCACGGACGTCCTGGACCGCGCCCACGCCGAACTCGACCTGCTGGCCGCGCGTCTGCGTGATCTGGAACGGCACATGGCAGCCGCCGAGGGCGCGGAACTGGAAGCCCTGCTCGCCGACTACGGCCGGGCTCAGGACGCGTTCACCGACCGTGGCGGATGGGAGCGCGAGGCCCGTACCGGTGAGGTCCTCGCCGTGTTCGGTCTCGGTGGCCTGTCGCCCGCGCATTCGGTGGGCCGGCTCTCCAGCGGCCAGCGGGCCCGGCTCGCGCTCGCCGAACTCGTCCTCGCCGCACCGTCCGCGCTGCTTCTGGACGAGCCGACCAACCACCTGGACGACCGTGCCGCGGACTGGCTGACCCACTGGCTGCGCGGCTACCGCGGCCCGTGCGTCATCGCCTCCCACGACCGCACCCTGCTCGGCGCCGCCGTCACCGCCATCGTCGACCTGGACGGGCCCCGGGGCAGCGCCGTCCGCCACGGCGGTGACTACCAGGACTATCTCGCCGAACAGCGCGCCGCCCGCAGCCGCTGGGAACGCCAGTACGCGCAGTGGCAGGAGGAGACCGACCGTGTACGCGAGCGGCTGGACCGGGCGGGCGCGGCGGGGGACGGTGGCGGCCTGAAGCGCGACAACGAGAAGATGGGCTACGACCGCACCGGCGGCAAGGCACAGGCCGACGTGGCCCGCAGGACCCGCGCGGCCCGGCTCGAACTGCGGCGTCTGCTCGACGATCCTGTGCCACGTCCGCCCGAACCGCTGCGCTTTCGCCCGGCGCACACCGCGCGGCCCGTGACACAGGCCCCCGGGGCGTCGACACGGACCTCCCCGCCCGTGACGGAAGGCGACCCGCCCCTGCTGCGGGCCACCCGCGTCACGTTCGGTGACGTACTGCGCGACATCCGACTCGACCTGCGCCCCGGTGACTTCACCGTCATCGTCGGCCCCAACGGCGCGGGCAAGTCCACCCTGCTGCGGATCCTCGCCGGCGTGCTGCCCACGCAGCACGGCACCGTCGCCACGGCGGACGGCACGCGGGTGGGCTACCTGCCGCAGGAGTCGACGTACGAGCACGGCCACCGCGGCCTCCTGGAGGTCTACGCGGAGCGTCGGGCCCTCGACCACGACACCGCATCCGCCGAACTGGGCCGCTTCGGGCTCTTTCGGCGCGGCGACCTCACCGTCCCGGTGGACCGCCTGTCGACGGGCCAACGCCGTCGCCTGGGCCTGGCGGAACTCTTCGCGGCCCGCCCCGATCTGCTGCTCCTGGACGAGCCGACCAACCACCTCAGCCTGCCGCTGGTGGAACAACTCCAGGAGGCCATCGAGGAGTTCACCGGCCCGGTGGTCCTGGTCACCCATGACCGCGCGTTGCGTGAGCGGTACGCGGACCACGTGGTCGAGCTGACCGACGGCACGCTGCGCCGCCCCGGCTGATCACCGCGTGAGATCCGGCCGGGGCGGCGCGGTCGTACTCCCGTCAGTCGTCCTGCGGCGGGGCGACCTCCATGATCGCGCCGCACTTCAGGCGCATCCAGCGGGTGACACCGATGGCGCGCAGGAACGGCTGGTCGTGGCTGACGACGACGAAGGCACCCTCGAATGCGTTGAGCGCGTCTTCCAACTGGGCGACACTGTCGAGGTCCAGGTTGTTCGTGGGCTCGTCGAGAAGCAGGAGCTGCGGCGCCGGGTCGGTGGCCAGGGCACATGCCAGCGTCGCCCGCAGCCGCTCGCCACCGGACAGCGTCCGGGCCACCGAACGCGCCCGTGTGCCGCGGAAGGAGAACTGCGCAAGCCAGTGCCGGGCCTGCTCCTCCCGCAGCTGCGGTGCGAAGGCCCGCAGGTTGTCGAGGACGCTCGCATCCAGATCCAGCAGGTCGAGGCGTTGCGACAGATACGACACCCGCTCCACCGGCGTACGGACGGTTCCCGACGACGGTGCCAGTTCACCCGCGACGAGTCTCATCAGCGTCGACTTGCCCACGCCGTTGGAGCCGAGCAGCGCGATCCGTTCGGGTCCGCGCACTGCGAGGTCGACACCGGCGCCGAACAGTTCCGTGTCGCCGTAGTGGAGACGAACCCGCTCGCACTGAAGCACCGTGCGCCCGGCGGGCACCTTGGTGCGTGGCAGGGCGATGGCGAGCCGCGCCTCTTCGCGCAGCCCTTGACCGGCCTGCTCCAGCTTTTCCTTGGCTTCCTTCACACGCTGCTCGTGCACCGCGGCGGCCCGCCCGGCCGATTCCTGCGCCTGCCGCTGCAGGGCGCCCGCGTGGATGCGCGGCACGCCGAGAGTGTGCTTGGTGCGCTTGACGTTGCTCGCCCTGCGCTGGGCCCGCTCGTGCGCCGCCTGGGCTTCGCGCTTGTGGCGGCGCACTTCCTGCTCGGCGCCGCGTACCGCCCTTTGCGCGGCTTCCTGCTCGCGCTCCACGGCCTCGGTGTATGCGGTGAAGTTGCCGCCGTACCAGCGCAGTTCGCCGGGCCGCAGCTCCGCGATGCCGTCGACGCGGTCAAGGAGCGCCCGGTCGTGGCTCACCACCACCAGGGAGCCCTTCCACTCCTCGACGACCCGGTAGAGCCGCCGTCGGGCTGCCAGGTCGAGGTTGTTGGTCGGCTCGTCGAGCAGCAGCACGTCCGGCTGTTTCAGCAACTGGGCGGCGAGGCCGATGGAGATCACCTGGCCGCCGCTGAGGGAGGCCAGTGACCGGTCGAGGGAGACATCCGCGAGCCCCAGCCGGCCGAGTACGGCGGTGGTGCGCTCTTCGATGTCCCAGTCGTCGCCGACGGCGGTGAAGTGGGCCTCGTCCACCTCACCGGCCTCGATGGCGTGCAGTGCGCGCCGTACCGCCGCGATACCGAGCGCCTCGTCGACGGTGCCCTGTGCCAGCGGCAGGGACTGCGGCAGGTACCCGAGCTGCCCCTGCACGCCGACCGACCCCGATGACGGTGCCAGCTCGCCGGCGAAGAGGCGCAACAAGGTGCTCTTGCCCGCGCCGTTGGGGCCGACC
>NZ_JBFAHW010000235.1:0-5895 GCF_040654355.1 Streptomyces sp. NPDC050704
GAGCCACCTGTCCTGCGGCGACGTGCGGCGGTGGGGGTCCCCCCGCCCGAGCCGAGCGAAGCCGGTTCGAGGGTGGGGGCGCGTGCCGGGCGTCGAGGCGCAGGCGGGGGTTCAGACACAGGCTCCCAGTTTCCAGTCGGCTCCGTCGGCGTACAGTTCCGCGATGCGCTCGGGGTCGCCCTGGCCGATGCGGCGCAGGAATTCCTGGACGACGGTGCGGGTCGCGTCGGCGGTGTCGGTCGTGAGGGTCATGCGGGCTCTCCGTCTCGGGCCGTCCCGGAACCCGCGCCGTCCGGTGCGGGGAGCTCCTACAGTGCCGATCTTCGCGGCGGCCGACAATTACCTGCCGGGTAAGGCCAGTTGGTGGCACTCGGCGAGGACCGGGAGCGGATGATCGACGCACTGGCCCGGCTCGTCGAGGCGATGGAGAGCGGTCTGGAGGCGTGGCGGAGAAATAGCGAACGGGCGTGCGCGGCAGGGATGAAATCTCTGTAGGGGCCGTGTTGAATCTTGGGTTGGCAAGAGTCGTACGAACGAACGACGAACGATGGGATGGATGCCATGCCTCTCGAGGGCGAGTACGAACCCAGCCCCACGCAGTGGGTCCGTGATCAGGTGGAGCTGTACGAGCGCTCCGGCGGGACCGAGGGAACGACGCTGATGGACACGGGGATGCCCGTGATTCTGCTGACGACCAAGGGCGCCAAGAGCGGCAAGCTCCGCAAGACGCCGCTCATGCGCGTGGAGCACGAGGGTCGCTACGCCGTCGTCGCCTCGCTGGGCGGCGCCCCCAAGCACCCCGTCTGGTACCACAACGTCGTCGCCGATCCGCACGTGGAGCTCCAGGACGGCCCGGTGCGCCAGGACATGACGGCACGCGAAGTGACCGGCGAGGAGAAGGCCCAGTGGTGGGAGCGCGCGGTCGCGGCGTATCCGCCCTACGCCGACTACCAGAAGAAGACCGACCGGGTGATCCCGGTCTTCGTCCTGGAGCCTGTCGCCGGAGCGTGAGCGGCGCACGGGCACCCGATGGCCCCGCCGTGAGCGAACAACAGGGCCTCTCCAACTTGCCCTGCCTGTCCTGACGTTGACGGTCCCGAGGGCACGGCGCACCGAGTGCCGCTGCCGCTTGCCGGCCCCGGTCGCCATGGCATCAGGGGCGGCTCCAAGACCTTCCGAAAATTCCTTCGGAAAGGCAGGCATGAATCGGTGTCCGCCGGGCACCCGAGGGTCAGGCCCCGCCGCGCTCCCCCGTCGCGGCGGGGCCCTTGTCGTCTGTTCCTGAGCTCGCAGCCGCCCGTGCGGCCCTCGCGGCGCGCCGTGCCGTGGGTGCGTCCGTCACGTCGAGGAAGATCTGGTCGGCCTCCGGGATCGTGTGGGCCACCGATCGTTTGATGCGTACGGCGACCAGTTCGACCTCCTCGCTGTCCAGGCCGGGCACCAGGTCGACGCGGGCGGCCACGAGCGTCGAGTCGGGGCCGAGCTGCATGGTAAGCAGGGATTCCACGGAGTCGATCTCCGGCTGCGCCTCCAGCAGGGCCCGGATGCGGCGGCTCGGCTCCGGATCCGCGGCCCGGCCGATCAGCTGCTCGCGCGCGTCGCGGCCCAGCCGGTACGCCACGTACACGAGCAGCGCCCCGATGGCGAACGAGGCCGACGCCTCCCAGATGATCAGGCCGGTGACCATGTGGAGGGCCATGCCGGCGATCGCGAGGCCCACACCGAGGACGGCGGTGCCGTCCTCGGCGACAACCGTCCGCAGGGCCGGGTCGCGGGCGCCTTCGGCGAGGCCGCCCTGTCGGCGGATCTGGTGCAGGGCGCGCAGGAGGGACGTCCCTTCGGCGAGCAGCGCGATGACGAGGACCACCAGCCCCGCCAGATAACCGGAGGTCGACTCCGCACTCCCCCTGCCGAGGGCCTCGAAGCCCTGGAAGAAGGAGAAGCAGCCGCCCATCACGAAGATGCCGACGGCTGCCAGGAGGGACCAGAAGAAGCGTTCCTTGCCGTAGCCGAAGGGGTGCCGGCTGTCGGCGGGGCGCCTGCTGCGGCGCAGGGCGGCGAGGAGGAAGAGCTCGTTCATGCTGTCGGCCACCGAGTGCGCGGCCTCCGAGAGCAGCGCGGGGGACCCCGCGACGAAGCCGCCCACGGCCTTGGCCATGGCGATCACGATGTTGGCGGCCAGCGCCACCAGCACGGTGACGCGTGTCCTGCGGTCCGCGCGTCGCGAGCCGGGGGTCCCCTCGGCCGAGGGCCGGGGGCGGGAGGACGGCTTGGGGGACATCTCGGCCGACTGCCCCTCTCACCGGTCCTCACACAGGAGTGACGGCGGAATTCGGGGAACTCTCATCAGGGCACACGTACGGGGTACACGTACGAAAGGAAAGGCGTCATGGGAGACACCGAGGGCAACAGCGGGTACGGGAGGAAGTCCTTCAAGCGGTCCAAGAGCCACTTCGCGGACCGCGTCACGGCGGACGGCCGGGACGGCTGGCCGGTCGAGGCCGGGCGCTATCGGCTGGTCGTCAGCCGGGCCTGCCCCTGGGCGAGCCGCGCGGTGATCTCGCGGCGGCTGCTGGGGCTCGAAGGCGCCCTGTCGATGGCGATCGCCGATCCCGTTCAGGACGACCGCAGCTGGCGCTTCACGCTGGATCCGGGCGGCCGGGACCCGGTGCTCGGCATCCGGTTCCTCAGCGAGGCGTACGAGGCCCGGGAGCCGGACCCGCCGGGCGGCGTCAGCGTGCCCGCCCTGGTGGACGTGTCCTCCGGCCGTCTGGTGACCAACGACTACCAGCGGCTCACCCTGGACCTCGCCACCGAGTGGACGGCCCTGCACCGGGAAGGGGCACCCGATCTCTACCCGGCGGGGCTGCGGGACGAGATCGACGAGGTCATGGCGGAGGTGTACGAGGACGTCAACAACGGGGTGTACCGGGCCGGGTTCGCCACCGGCCAGGAGGAGTACGCGGCGGCCTGCGAGGGGGTCTTCCGGCGGCTGGAGATCCTGTCCGAACGGCTTGCCGGGCGGCGCTATCTGGTCGGGGACACGATCACCGAGGCGGACATCCGGCTGTTCACCACGCTGGTCCGCTTCGACGCCGTCTACCACGGCCATTTCAAGTGCAACCGCTGGAAGTTGACGGAGAATCAGGTGTTGTGGGCGTACGTCCGCGATCTCTACCAGACGCCCGGTTTCGGGGACACGGTCGACTTCGACCACATCAAGCGGCACTACTACCAGGTCCACACCGGCATCAACCCGACGGGCATCGTGCCGATCGGTCCCGACCTGTCCGGCTGGCTGACCTCCCATCGCCGCGAGGAGCTCGGCGGGCGTCCCTTCGGGGACGGGAGTCCGCCCGGGCCGGTGCGCGAGGGCGAGGAGGTGCCGGCGGCGGGCCGGCCCTGAACCGGCAGCCGATCCCCTCCTCCACTCATCCCCCTCCGCCCATCGCCTCCACCGTCCGCGTATCCGCCCCGGATCGGGACACTCGCCAGGAGTCCGGTGAGACCGCCGCCGTCAGGGCGACAGCGAGGCAAAGGAGACCCAGATGCGGAAGAAGAAGCTGCCCCTCGCCTACAAGCCTCTCGGCTTCCTCCTCGGCTGGACGAGCGGGGCGCTGGCCGGGATGGCGTTCCAGGCGACCTGGAAGGCGATACGCCACGAAGAGGACGCGCCCGACGCCCTGGACAAGGACCGCGGCTGGGGCGAGGTACTGCTGGCCGCGGCCGTACAGGGGGCCATCTTCGCCGTCGTGCGCAGCGCGGTGGACCGTACGGGCGCGACGGCCATCGAGCGGTCGACCGGAGTATGGCCCTCCGGCGAGAAGGGCGGCCGGGACTGACTCCCCAGCAGTCCATTCCCGGCTTCCCACCCTCCCGTTCCGGCTTCCGTGCCCTCCCGTAGGGTTGGCCTCCTTATCGACGGCCGGGAGTCAGGGGTACGAGCTGTGAAGAGCCGGATAGAAACAGGCGACACGGTCGAGGACTTCGCGCTTCCCGACGAGACCGGCACCTCCCGGCACCTCTCCGAGCTGCTGGGCGAGGGGCCCGTCGTGCTGTTCTTCTATCCGGCGGCGCTCACCGCCGGCTGCACGGCCGAGGCCTGCCACTTCCGCGACCTGGCCGCCGAGTTCGCCGCCGTCGGAGCGCGGCCGGTGGGGATCAGCGGTGACACGGTCGACCGGCAGCAGGAGTTCGCGGGGAAGCACACCCTCGGCTTCCCGCTGCTGTCCGACCCCGAGGGTGTGATCCGCGAGCGGTTCGGAGTGAAGCGCGGTTTCTCGCTGGCGCCCACGAAGCGGGTCACCTTCGTCATCTCCGAGGACCGGAAGATACTCGACGTGGTGCACAGCGAGCTCAGGATGAGCGCGCACGCGGACCGCGCCCTGGCCGCCCTGCGCGCTCACCGGAGCTGAACTCACCGGGGCTGAACTCACCGGGCCTGACGAGTCATCCCTGTTTGGGAGCGGTGGCCGGCACCATGCGCAGCGTGAACGAATGGCCGGCCGGATCGGCGTAACCGCGCTCCTCGAACGGGCCGGACGCGTCCTTGGTCTCCAGCGGCCGCCCGCCGAGACCGACCACCCTGCGCTCCGCCTCGTCCAGGTCCTCCACGTGGAAGTCCAGGTGGGCCTGCAGGGAGTTCTCGGGGCGCGGCCAGCTCGGCGGGGTGGCCTTCACGTCACGCCGGAACGCCAGCCGGGTTCCGTCGGCTCCCCTGATCTCGACCCGGTTCGCCGTCGCGTCCGTCTCCTCGGCCTCCAGCAACTCCTTGTAGAACGCGGCGAGTTTCTCGGGCTCGGCACAGTCGAGCACGACGACGCCTGTCACTACCAGTGCCATGTCTCCTCCGTACACCGACCGGGCGTGAGCGGGGGTTCCCGCCCACTGCCCCCGCCTCACCGGGTACCCCGCCACGCGGAATCAGTCGGGCCCGCCCCGGCACGGCGAACGCACTCATTCGGCCACAAGGGCCGACAAGTCACCTAGGTCACGAGCAGGTGTAACGCAGGTCACGGCGGAGTCACCGAGGTGGCGGCATAGATCATTTACGATCAGGGCAGCCTCGTAGCGCAAATCGAGTCAACTTTCGCCTCGGGACGCGCAGTTCGAGTCAGCGGGCCTCATTTTGATCGCCCGCCCGCAGAGGTGGGGGGCCCTGCGGATCGCCGCAAGAGAGGACGCGAATGCCGCAGGACGTCAGGTTCGACCTCCCCTTCACCACCCCGGTGAGTGAACACCTCGAATACGCCCGGGCCCGCCATCTGCGCTGGGTGTGGGACAAAGGCCTGGTGCGCAGCCAGGCCGGTTTCGAGGAGTACCGCTCCTGGGACCTGCCTCAGGCCGCGGCCCGCACCTATCCCCACGCCTCGGCCGACGACATGGTCGTCCTGATGAACTGGTTCTCGCTGGCCTTCCTCTTCGACGACCAGTTCGACACGAGCCGGCCCGATCTCGCCGACCGCATAGCGGAGGTCGCGCGGGAGCTCATCGCCACGCCTCTGCGGCCCGCCGGCCTCACCCCTCGGGTGGTCTGCCCCATCACGGTGGCCTGGGCCGAGGTCTGGGCGCATCTCTCAGATGGCATGTCCCTGACATGGCGTACGCGCTTCGCGGCCTCCTGGGGCCGGTTCCTCGTGGCGCACACCGAGGAGGTCGACCTGGCGGCCCGCGGCCTGGCCGGCACGCTCGACCTCCAGGAGTACGCCGGGTTCCGGCGCCGTACCGTCGGCATCCACCACAGCATCGACGCCGGTGAGCGCAGCCGCGGCTTCGAGGTGCCGGCCCAGGTGCAGGCGCACCGAGGCTGGCCGCGGCCGTGGGCGTCGGCGGACTGCTGGTCTGTTCGCTGCTTGCCGCACTACTGGTGACCGTCACGAACAACGCGCACGACGC
>NZ_JBFAHW010000236.1:0-5695 GCF_040654355.1 Streptomyces sp. NPDC050704
CCCCGACCCCGCCTTACGACCCTTGGCCTTCGTCTTTTGGCCTTATGTCTTTTGTCTTTTAGGGGCGCGGGGAACTGCGCACCCAGCCCCCACCGGCCCGCAGTGATCACACCGCCCCAAGCCCCCCGGTCTTTCGTCTTTAGGGGCGCGGGGAACTGCGCGACAAGCCCCCACCGGCCCGCACGCTACGAACCAACCCGAGCCACCCCAATCCTTTAGGGGCGCGGGGAACTGCGCGATCAGCCACAGGCGGCCCGCACCGTACAAACAAACCACGGCACCCCCAGCCTTCAGGGCGGCGCAGCCGGGTCCCGACTTGCCGGCACACCCGCTGAGGTGTGCTCTGGAAGGCAGGGCGAGGAGAGAGGACCCTGCCATGGCTCACGCGGCACCCGCATCAAAGGCACCCGGCGTCACAAAACTCGCCGCCCCCACACTCGGCGGCATCGTCTACGGCCTCTGGACCGCGACCATCGACCGCGACGCAGGCCCGATCACCGGCTGGAACGCCCTCCTGGGCATCGCGTCGGCGGTCGTCTTCGCCGCCGTCGCCTACGGCATCCACGCCATCGCCCCCCGCCTGCCGCGCGAGCTACGCGCACTCGCCTGGACGGCGTTCACGGGCATCGCGTTCGGCTTCCTCTACAGCCTCACCGACGCCAGCGTCCTGAAGTCCGCGGGCCTGGCGTGCGTGGTCGCCGCGGGCGTGTTCGGGGTGGTCTTCTACCGGTACTACACGACCGAGGACTGACGGCATCTCCACGTTCGCGAGGCCCCGGCTCCCCGAGCCGGGGCCTCGCAGATGTGCGGGCGGCCCGGGTTCCACCCACGGAGCCCCGTTCCGGGCCGCCCGTCTCCCCGGACTCGCTGCCCGCCGGGCACCCACACCCGGCGCGAGCCCGAGGCGTTCTTTTCCCCAGGACCAGGAAACACCCGTTCGGGTGAACCCTCCACCGGAGACCCACCGGCCACAGTGCTTCAGGCGAATCTCTCTGCCGCCCACCGATGAGTTTCCGTTCGCCCAGGGGTCTGCATCTCAGGACCTACCAAGGAGTGCGTCGCGAGACCGATGCCTTTCAGGGTCGGCGGAAGCACCCTGGAAGACCCATGGAAGCGACGCGCGGGAACCCGGCAGTACGAGCGAACGACGAGCGGCAACCACGAGAAGCCATGAGCACGACGCGGATGGGCGGACAGACATGAAGAGCAGCAACCGAACCGACCAGTGGGCCGGGCCGGCCATCGAGACGGCGGGCCTGGTGAAAACCTTCGGTGACAACCGCGCCGTCGACGGCGTGGACCTGCGTATCGAGGCCGGCACGGTCTACGGCCTGCTCGGTCCGAACGGCGCGGGCAAGACCACGACCGTACGCATGCTGGCGACCCTGCTGCGTCCTGACGGCGGCGAGGCCCACGTCTTCGGCCACGACGTCGTACGGGAGGCGGACGTGGTCCGCAGCCGGGTGAGCCTCACCGGCCAGTACGCCTCGGTGGACGAGGACCTGACCGGGACGGAGAACCTCGTGCTGCTGGCCCGTCTGACGGGGCACGGCAAGAAGGCCTCGTACGCCCGCGCCGGCCAACTCCTCGACGCCTTCGGCCTGTCGGAGGCGGCAGGGCGGCAAGTGAAGAACTACTCCGGTGGCATGCGGCGGCGTATCGACATCGCCGCGTCCATCCTCAACACGCCGGACCTGCTGTTCCTGGATGAGCCGACGACGGGGCTCGACCCGCGCAGCCGTAACCAGGTCTGGGAGATCGTACGAGCGGTCGTCGCCCAGGGCACGACCGTCCTGCTCACCACCCAGTACCTGGACGAGGCCGACCAGTTGGCGTCCCGGATCGCCGTCATCGACAAGGGCAAGGTGATCGCCGAGGGCACGAAGGGCGAGCTGAAGGCGTCGGTCGGGGCGGGGGCGGTGCACGTACGGCTGCGGGACGCGCACCAACGCCCGGAGGCGGAGCGGCTGTTGACGCTGGCTCTTGACGCCGAGGTGCAGTTGGAGCCGGACCCGGTGGCGTTGACCGCCAGGGTCGGCAATGGCTCGGCGAACGGGCGCGGTGCTGCCGAGAAGGCGTCGCACGCGCTCGCCGAACTGGCCCACGCGGGCATCACCGTCGACAACTTCTCGCTGGGTCAGCCGAGTCTGGACGAGGTCTTCCTGGCCCTCACCGGCACCAACGAGCACACGCAGGACAAGCAGACGGACGAGAAGCTGGACGAGAAGACGGAAGAGGCCACGGCATGAGTACCGCGACCCAGACCAAGCAGACCACCGACACCGCCGAGCTCGCATCGGTCAGCACCGAGAGCCTCGCCGCCCTGCTCGTCGCCACCGAGCGCCCGCCGCGCCCGAACGCGGTCCAGACGTCCCTCACCTTCGGCTGGCGGGCGATCCTCAAGATCAAACACGTGCCCGAGCAGCTCTTCGACGTGACGGCGTTCCCGATCATGATGGTGCTGATGTACACGTACCTGTTCGGGGGCGCGCTGGCCGGCTCCCCGAGCGAGTACATCCAGTACCTGCTCCCCGGCATCCTCGTGATGTCGGTCGTCATGATCACGATGTACACCGGCCTCTCGGTCAACATCGACATCGAGAAGGGCGTCTTCGACCGCTTCCGCTCGCTCCCCATCTGGCGCCCGTCGACGCTGGTCGGCTATCTGCTCGGTGACGCCCTGCGCTACACGATGGCGTCGGTCGTGATGCTGACGGTCGGGCTGATCATGGGCTTCCGCCCGGACGGCGGCTTCGTCGGCGTTCTGGCGGGCGTGGTGCTGCTCCTCGTCTTCTCCTTCGCCTTCTCCTGGGTGTGGACGATGTTCGGGCTGCTGCTGCGCACCGAGAAGTCGGTCATGGGCGTCAGCATGATGATCCTGTTCCCGCTGACCTTCCTCAGCGACATCTTCGTACGTCCCGAGACGATGCCCGGCTGGCTCCAGGCCTTCGTCAACAACAACCCGATCACCCACCTGTCCTCGGCGGTCCGCGACCTGATGGACGGCTCCTGGCCGAGCGCGGAGATCGCGTGGACGCTGGGCTGGGCCGGGCTGTTCGTGGCGGTCTTCGGACCGGTGACGATGCGGCTCTACAACCGCAAGTAGCCAGGCCGGGCGAGAGGCAGGTGGGCCGTCCCCCGGAAGAACGTATTCCGCGTCCGGATGCAGTCACCCCGGTCGTGCCCCGATGGCGGCGGGCGCGGCCGGGGCTCCTGCTTGAGGGGTGCGGAAAGTCCTCTCGGCCGTGCTGATCGTGCTCGCCTGCGTCCTCGTGCCGCTGGGCGGTCTTTCGGCGTGGGTGAAGTACGAGATCGGCGACACCGGGCGGTACGTCGCCACGATGGCGCCGCTCGCCGCCGGCCCCGACCTGCGGGGAGCGGTCACCGACTCGGTCACCGACGGGATCATGACGGAGGTCCGGGTCGGGCCGCTGGAGGGGGAGGTCCGCGCGTACGTGCACCGGGCGGTGCGGTCCTTCACCGGGACCGAGGCCTTCCGTACGGCGTGGGACTCGGCGAACCGGGCCGCGCACGACACCGTACTGCGGGCCCTGCGCGGCGACCGCGAGGGCGCCGTCACCCTCGACCTCGCGCCCGTCACCACCCAGCTGAAGACCCGGCTGACCGACGACCGGGTGCCGATGGCGGACCGCATCCCCGTCGAGCACACCGAGATCACGGTCCTTCAGGCCCAGGAGCTGCGCACGCTCCGAAAGGGGTTCCACGTGCTGGAGATCGCGGGCTGCTGGCTCCCCCTCGCCGCGGCCGCCCTGGCCGTCGGCGGCATCCTGCTCGCGGTACACCGCCGCCGCGCCGTCACCGCCACCGCGCTCGGCCTGGCCCTGGGCGCCGCGCTGCTGGCCCTGGCGACGGCCGTCGGCCGCGCGCTGACCCTCGCCGGCCTACCCCCGGACGTCTCCCGAGCGGCCGTGGCCGCGGTCTACGACGCCCTGACCGCCACGCTCCGCACGGCCACCTGGCTCATCCTGGCCCTCGGCCTCACGGTGGCCTTGGCGGCCTGGCTCGCGGATCACTGCGCGCGACGTCGCGCAACGTCCGCAGCGCCCGCCCCAGCACCACCATCGAAACCGACCCGATCCCGAGTCTGACGGCGTCCGGCGCGCCGTTCGGTCCCACCGCGAAGGCCGGTCCCGGCGTGATCGCGATCCCGTGCGCCAGGGCGGCCGCCGTGAACGTGTCCGCGCGCCAGGCCCCGGGCAGCTCCCACCAGGCGTAGTACGCGCACGGATCGGCCCGCACGGCGAAGCCGCCGAGGATCTCCGCGACGAGCCGCTGCCGCCGCACCGCGTCCGTCCGCTTGCCCTCGACGAGCCGGTCCACCGTCCCGTCCCGGATCCACCGCGTGCCCGCCTCCAGCGCGAACCGCCCCGCCGTCCACCCGCCCGACCACAGCGCCCCCGCCACGTCCTCGACCCGCCCCTCGGGCACGACGAGAAACCCGAGCGTCAGCCCCGGCACGACCCGCTTGGACAGCCCGTCGACGACATGGACACGCTCGGGGGCGTACGAGGCGAACGGCACGTCGTCCCTCCGGAGGAAGGACCAGATACGGTCCTCGACGACCGGCAGGTCCAACTCCCTGATCAGAGCAGCCAGTTCACGCTTCCTCCCGTCCCCCATCGTCACCGACGTCGGGTTGTGCAGCGTCGGCTGGACGTACACGGCCGAGAGCGGCGCGGCACGGTGGGCGGCGGCCACGGCGTCGGGCAGCAGCCCCTCCTCGTCGGTGGCGAGCGGCACGAGCGTGCTGCCGATCCGTCCCGCGATCTCCTTGACCAGCGGATGCGTCAGCGCCTCGACGCCGACGCGGCCGCCCGGGCGTACGACGGAGGCGAGCGCGCCGGCGATGGCCTGCCGCGCGTTCCCGGCGAAGAGCAACCGCTCCGGAGCAGGCCGCCAGCCCGGGCCCGCCAGCAGCCCGGCGACGGCCTCGCGGGCGGCGGCCGTACCGGTGGCGGACACGGTCCGGGTCGCCTCCCCCAGCACATCGGTCCGCAGCAGCGGCGCGAGCCCGGCCGCCAGCAGCTCCGACTGCCCTTCCAGCACCGGGTAGTTGAGCTCCAGGTTGACCGGCGCATCGCTCACGGCCTCGGCGAGCGCCCGCCCCGACGGCACCGGCGCGGCCCGTACGAAGGTGCCCCGCCCGACCTCCCCGACGACCAGGCCCCGCCGCACCAACTCCGCGTACACCCGCCCCGCCGTGGACCCGGCGATCCGCCGCCGCCGGGCGAACACCCGCTGCGGCGGCAGCCGTTCGCCGGCCTTGAGCCGCCCCGAGAGGATCTCCTCGGCCAGCCGGTCGGCGATCCGCCGATAGTCCTCCACGCCCGCCCCTCCTTCCGATCGCCCCGATTGCACCGATTGGTGAGCGACGCCCAGGGTCCGACTCATGGCTCCCTTCCTCGCATACGAGGACAAAGGCGCGCACGACTCAACGCACGATGATCCGTACGCCTGCCGAGGGCCTGACGAGGGTTGTTCGTCTGCGGGTTCGGTGGGGGCTGGTCGCGCAGTTCCTCGCGCCCCTGAAAGACTGGGGTGGCTTGGGGTGGTGTGATCACTGCGGGCCGGTGGGGGCTGGGTGGCGTCGAAGTTGGCGGCGAGCGGCATCGTGCGGCCGGCGTGATGGAGTTCGGCCGCGGTGAGGGATCGGGTCAGGGTGATTTCCAGGGCG
>NZ_JBFAHW010000237.1:0-5659 GCF_040654355.1 Streptomyces sp. NPDC050704
GACCGGCCTCTGGTTCCGGTCGCAGCCTCGCTCGTGCCGGCGGTTGCTATTGCAGTCGGCAACCGCCGGAGGACGCGCGTATCTGGAGCGCCACCGGGGAGTCGCAGCAACCGTCTTCTGACGCTTCCGGCCCCGGACAGGGGCGACTCGGCTTCAGCGGCTTCCTGGTCGGGGGGTGAACGCGGTGTTCGCGGGGTGGTCTGCTTACTGTGGCCCGGCTCTTGTGCGGTCAGCCGGCGGAGACAGCCTCAGCGGGGTCTGTCTCATCCGCGACCGCGGAGGGTGTGTTCTTGGGGCCGCGGAGGCCGATGTAGATGAACAGGACGCCCATGATGACGGAGCCTGCCCACATGGCCTGCTGCCAGCCGTCGACGAATGACTGCTGGGCTGCGTGGAGCACGTCCGGTGCGTGTGGTCCGGTGCTGCCCGCCACCGCAACGGCGTTGGCGACGCCTTCCCGGGCGGTGTCCGCGGCGCCTTGGGGGATGGCGTGCAGCTTGTCGTCGATGGCGTTGCGGTAGCCGGCGGACACGAGTGCGCCGAGCAGGGCGACACCGAGTGCGGTGCCGAATTCGCGGGTGACGTCGTTGAGGGCGGAGGCGACGCCCTGCTTCTCGCGCGGCAGGGAGGCGGTGATGGCCTCCGTGGACGGGGTCATCGACAGGCCCATGCCGACGCCCATGGCGAGCAGGCCGGGCAGGACGGACAGGTAGCCGCCGCTGACGGAGACGAACAGCGCCATGAGCGCCATGCCGACGCCTGCCAGTGCGATGCCCACGACCATGGTCGAGCGTGCGCCGATCCCCGCGGCCAGCTTGGGGGCCAGGCCGGAGGCCGTCATCATCGCGAGGGCCATGGGCATCATCGCGACCGTGGACAGCAGGCCCGACCAGCCGAGTACGGCCTGGAAGAACGGGAAGAGGACCACGCCGATGCCCGCCTGGACACCGAAGACCACCAGCAGCGTGACCGAGCCGCCCGACAGTCCGCGCTCCCGGAACAGGCGCACGTCCAGCAGGGAGGCGTCGCGGCGGTGCAGCTCCCAGGCCACGAAACCGATGGTGGCGATGAGGCCGACGGTCAGGCTGATCAGCGTCTCGGGCGCGGTCCAGCCGCGTTCGGGGCCCTCCTGCAGGACGAAGATGAGGCCGACCGCAGCGAAGCTGGAGACCAGCGCGCCGACGGTGTCGAATCGATGGGCCGAGGTCTCGCGGGAGTTGGGAACCGACTTCACCGTCATGGCCAGCGCCACGAGGACCAGGACCGCGGGCAGGACGAACAGCCAGCGCCAGTCGGCGACGTCGACGAGGAGCGCGGAGAGGAACATGCCCAGGATGCCGCCGCCTCCGGCGATACCGGTCCACACGCCGATCGCTTTGCCGCGCTGCTCTTGGGGGAAGGTGGAGGTGATGACGGCGAGCGTGATCGGCATGATCATGGCGGCACCGATGCCGCTGGCCACGCGGGCGGCGAGCATCACTTCCGCCGTCGGGGCCAGGCCCGCGACCACGGTAGCCATGCCGAACACGCTCAGTCCGGCGATGAGCATGGGCTTGCGGCCCAGGCGGTCGCCCAGGGCGCCGAGCGGTAGCAGCAGCGCGGCCAGGGCGAGGGTGTAGATGTTGATGATCCACAGGACCGTGCTCTGGGAGGCGGCGAATTCCACGGCCATGTGGGTCTGCGCGACGTTCAGCCCGGTCACCGAGGCGATGACCGCCATCAGGGCGATGGAGACGGTGGTCAGGATCGTGCGCAGCTGACGCGCGTCGGGGGCGCCCCGGCCGCCGGTCTGCGTGGCCGGTACGGGCTGGTTCGTACTCATGGATTCCTCTCAAAATGGGCATGCTGAGTCAGCGCCGGAGCAGGGCCGGTCGCCGGGTGAAGGGGGTGGGGCCCGGGCCCCGCACGCATCGAGGGCGTGCAGCGGCCGGTGCCGCGCCGGATGTCAGAGGGCGGGAGTTTCGCCCTGGGCTGCGGCCAGGGCCGCGTCGGTGTCTGCGGTGGCCAGCACGCTGTTGATGTGGGCGCCGGCCAGGGCGCCAGCCGCTGCGGAGGCGCCGACCTGGGCGGCAAGGTCGGTGGCGTTGCCTGCCGCCCACACGCCCGGCACCTCGGTGGTGCCCGCCATGCCGGTGGCGATGCCGCGGCCCAGGTTGTCGGGCAGGTCCTGCATCGGCAGCTTCAGCCCGTCCAGGCCCTCGGCGCGGGCTTCCATCCGGGTGGCGACCGCGAGGACGCGGCGGGCCACGACCTGGCCGCCGGTCAGGCGCACGCCGACGAGGGTGCCGTCCTCGTTGTTGACGACCTCCCGCACCGGGGTGTCGACGATGCGGATGTTGCGAGCGGCGAAGCGGGCGCGGGTGGCCTCATCCAGGTGAGTGCCGTGGCTGAAGTAGGTCAGGTCCTCGGTCAGCTGCCGGAACAGGAATGTGTGGCCGATGGAGGCCGGTCCGGTGGCGAGGATGCCGATGGGCTGATCGCGCACCTCCCAGCCGTGGCAGTACGGGCAGTGCACCACGCCGTGGCCCCAGTGCTGCCCGAGGCCAGGAACCTCGGGCAGCACGTCCTTCAGGCCGGTGGCCACCAGGACCCGGCGCGCACTCACGCTCCGTCCGTCGGCCAGGGTGATGGTGAACCGCAGATCCCCGTCCGTCGACGGGGCGGCGGGCTCGGTCGAGGTCACCTCACCGAAGACGACGCGCCCGCCGTACTGGCGCACTTGCTCCCGGCCTCGCTGAAGGATCTCGGGGGGCGGGGTGCCGTCCAGGACGATGGAGCCGTGCATGGCCTCGGCGGGCGCGTTGCGTGGGGAGCCGTTGTCGATCACGACGACCGAGCGGCGGGAGCGGGCGAGCATCAGCGCACTGTTCAGCCCTGCGGCGCCCCCGCCGATCACCACCGCGTCGACGGTCTCACCGGGCAGTGCGTCACTCGCGTAGGGAGAAGTTGTCACGGATGGCCTCCTGCCTTTCCTCGTCCACTGGTCCCAGACGTTGCGGACCATCGGCACACGACGTTAAGCCGGAGTTGCGTCAAAGGCATACAGTGTTGCTCATGACGCAAGAAGATGGAGATCTGGACAGCCTCGTACGCAAACGCATCCGTGCCTTGCGGGTGGCGCAGGGCTGGTCCCTGGAGGAATTGGCCTCCCGCGCCCACCTCAGCCAGTCCTCACTGAGCCGCATCGAGAACGGCCAGCGCCGCCTCGCACTGGATCAGCTGGTCACCCTCGCCCGCGCCCTGGACACCACGCTCGATCAGCTCGTGGAGACCGCCACCGACGACGTCGTCACCAGCCCGACGATCGACAGCACACACGGCCGGATGCGCTGGACCATCAAGGCCGACCCTGGGATGAGCGTGGTGCGCCAGCGCATGACCGAACCGCCCCCCGAGAACCCGGCGCGCATGCGCGCCCACCCGGGGCGCGAATGGCTCGTCGTCCTGTCCGGCACGGCGATCCTCATGCTCGGCCACCGCCGCTTCCGGCTCGAGACCAACCAGGCCGCCGAGTTCCCCACGATGATGCCGCACGCGATCGGCGCCGACGGCGGGCCCTGCGAGATCCTGGGCATCTTCGACCGGGACGCCCGCCGCGGGCACCAGAGCGACAGCGGCGACGACACCCAGGGTGCTCCCGAGTGACCGTGCGGCCGCGCGACGGCCTTCCCCGGCGGTGACACCTTGCGCGTCGGGCAGCGCCCTCGACCATCATCTTGCGTAAACAGGGACACTTCATGCTGCAGGCGCATATCCGTCCTAGTGTGAAGAGCATGAACCACGCACACACCGACACCCTCCACCACGGTGCTTCGCACGGTCACCACCACGAGCACGCAATGGACGGCCAGGCGGAGATCCTCGACCTGGACGCCGAGGTCCTCGCCGAGCACACCGCCTCCATCACCGCATGGCTGCCGCTGCAGCCCGTCCCGCACCACATCGTGGACCTGGGCTGCGGCACGGGCGCGGGCGCCTTCGCCCTCTTGGACCGCTTCCCCGACGCGCATGTCACCGCCGTCGACGCCTCCGCCGAACACCTGCAGCGCCTGCGCACCAAGGCGTGCACCCGCGGCGTCCAGGAGCGCGTACGCACGGTGCAGGCCGACCTCGACGACGACGCCTGGCCCGACCTCGGCTCACCGGACCTGGTCTGGGCATCGGCCTCGATGCACCACATGGCCCACCCCGACCGCGCACTGCGCACCGTCCACGACACGCTCGCGCCCGGCGGCCTGTTCGCCGTCGTCGAACTGGCCGGCCACCCCCGCTTCCTGCCCGAAAGCGCCCCCGAGGACCGGCCCGGCCTGGAAGAGCGCGTCCACGCCGCAGCCGACCGCCGCCAAGCCGAACACATGCCCCACCGCGGCGCCGACTGGGGCCCGATGCTGACCGCCGCCGGCTTCACCGTCGAGGGCGAACGCACCATCGCCGTGAACCTCGAAGGCTCCCGCAGCGAAGCGATCGGCCGCTACGCCACCGGCGTCCTGCAGCGCATCCGCAGCGTCATCGCAGACAGACTCTCCCCCGAGGACCTCACCGCGCTCGACCAGCTCCTCGACACCAGCAGCCCGCACAGCATCCTGCGCCGCGACGACCTGACGGTACGCACCGAGCGCACCGTCTGGGCCGCCCGCCGCATCTGACCACGGACGGTTCCTCCCGCCAGGGCGGGCCCGGCTCCGAGCCCGCGGGCGGTGAATGGCCGGTACGCTTTTCGTCCCGCTGGTCAGCTGCACTTTGCGGCGAAGCCATCGCCTGCACCGGGCATCGGGCAGCGACTCGGTGGTTTCGGCCTGGGTGCGGCTGGGTCGGCAGCGCCCGGACCGGGAAGTCGGGCTGCGACAGGGCGTGGAGCAGCTGTCGGTTGTGCGCGGTCAGTTGGTTCACAGCGCGGACGAGGTACTCGACGTCGGTCCGCAGCTGGGCCGGCTCGGTGGCGTCCTTGGCACGGAGCTCCTTCAGTTTGACGATCTGCTGGCGCAGACGGATCTCGGAGTGCGGCGTCTGTCCGCGCGCTCTGACCTGCGCGTAGAAGTCGTTCTTGAGGTCTATGTGGCGCTGGGTGAGCGCGTTACGCGGGACGCCGGCTTCCTGGGCCAGGGCGACGATCGTCAGCGCGCTGTTGGAGTGCTGCGAGGTTCCCGGCAGGATGCGGTCCATTGCCGCGCGGATACGGTCGCGTCCGTCGGGTGCGGGGCTCATGAGGTGCCGTCCTGGAGTGTGGCGCAGGTGCGGTGGTGGGCGTCGGCGAGGTCGCGCAGACGGGTGGCGTTGTCGCGCAGTCGCGCGCCCAGCGGGCCGGGGACGTGGCCTGCCTGCTGGTCAAGCGCGGTGGCGCGGCGACGGAGGCCGGCGGCGTGCTGATCGGTGCGGGCGATGTTCGCGCAGGCGGGGACGCACTGGTCGAGGCTGGGGGTGTCCTTGAGGCCGCGGTGGCACAGGGCCTTGTCGCGCTTGTAGACGCACATCAGCAGCGTGTGGGGATTGTCTTGAAGCGATCTCCCACGTAAACGAGGGAGATTCCGCCCTACCTTGCGGTGGGTGGCTTGACGCGCGGTGCGCGCCTGACGGCTGCCCTTCCGGCAGCCGGGATGAGCGCGTGGCCCGTCCGGTACAGGTGCAAGATGTTCCGGGCCGCGTTGTGGTCGGCGTTGCC
>NZ_JBFAHW010000238.1:0-5623 GCF_040654355.1 Streptomyces sp. NPDC050704
CCGGCGTTTGAGGACAAGGCCGTCCAGGCCGAAGGGGGGTCTGGGGGCGCAGCCCCCGGGGATGGGACGGGTAGGGGCGGCGGGGGCGAAAAAAGGGGGCGCCCCGAACCTCCAGGGCGCCCCCGAACTCGTACCGCCGGCTACGAATGCGAGCGCAGCATCGTCCGCATCGTCCGCATCGCCACCGACAGGTTCGCCAGGTCGAAGGACTCCGAGCCCTGGATCTCCTCCAGGGTGGTGCGGGCCCGGCCGAGGATCGCCGCGTTCTTCTCCTCCCACGCCTTGAAGCGCTGCTCCGGCGTGGAGGCGCCGTTGCCGACGGCGAGGACGTCCGCGGTGACGGCCGCGTGCGCCGCGTACAGGTCCTCGCGGATGGAGGCGCGGGCCATGGACTGCCAGCGGTCCGCGCGCGGCAGCTCGATGATGCGGTCCATCAGCTGGGCGATGCGCAGCCGGTCGGCGAGGTCGAAGTAGACCTCGGCGACGTCCATCGGGTCCCGGCCCATCCGGTCGCCCACCGCGACGATGTCGAGCGTCGGGAAGGCGGACGAGAACCCGGCCACGCGCTGCGCCAGCTCGTCGGGGACCCCGGCCTCCGACAGCTCGTCGTAGATCCGCTGGTACCACTCCAGGTCCGCGCCGCGCAGCATCCTGGGCACCTCGGCCCAGACCCGCGTGACCCCGTCCCTGAAGAAGTCGATCGTCTCGGCGAGCTGGATCGGCTGCGGCCGGTTGTTGAGCAGCCAGCGCGTGCCGCGCTCGACGAGCCGGCGCGAGTGCAGCCGGATCCGGGTCTGGACGCCCGCGTCGACCTTGTTGTCGAGCGCCTCGACCGCGTCCCACACCGCGCTGGAGTTGAAGATCGCGCGGGCCGCGGTCTGCGCCCGGACGATCTCCTCAAGCGAGGCCCCGGTCTCCTCGCGCAGCCGGTGCAGGAAGCTCGTACCGCCGGTGTTGACCGTGTCGTTGACCAGCACCGTCGTGACGATCTCGCGGCGCAGCGCGTGCGCGTCGATCTGCTCGCGGAACCGCTCGCGCAGTGCCGTCGGGAAGTACGCGTGCAGCAGGCTCTGCAGATACGGATCGTCGGGCAGCCCGGTGGCGAGCAGCTCGTCGGCGACCGTGATCTTCGTGTACGCGAGGAGGACGGCCGTCTCCGGCTGGGTCAGACCGTGCCCGGTGTTGAGGCGTTCCCGGATCTGACGCTCGGTGGGCATGAACTCCAGCGCCCGGTCCAGGTGCCCCGCGCGCACCAGGTGCCGCAGGTAGCGGTGCTGGGCGTGGAGCATGCTCGGCGACTGGGCCTGCGCGTTGGAGAGCGCCAGGTTCTGCGCGTAGTTGTTGCGCAGGACCAGCGCGCCGACCTCGTCGGTCATCTCGGCGAGCAGCTTGTTGCGCTGCTTGACGGTCATGTCGCCGTCCGTGACGACCGCGTTGAGCAGGATCTTGATGTTCACCTCGTGGTCGGAGGTGTCCACGCCCGCGCTGTTGTCGATGGCGTCGGTGTTGACCTTGCCGCCGGCCTGCGCGAACTCGATGCGGCCGAGCTGCGTGAGACCGAGGTTGCCGCCCTCGCCGACGACCTTGACCCGCAGGTCGGCGCCGTCCACGCGGATCGCGTCGTTGGCCTTGTCGCCGACGTCCGCGTGCGACTCGGTGGAGGCCTTCACGTACGTGCCGATGCCGCCGTTCCACAGCAGGTCGACCGGCGCCTTGAGGATCACCCGCATCAGGTCGGCGGGCGTCATCTTGGCGATCTTGCCCTCGATGCCGAGGGCCCCACGGATGTGGCCGTTGAGCTGGATGGCCTTGGCCGTACGGGGGAAGATGCCGCCGCCCTGCGACAGCAGCGCCTTGTCGTAGTCGGCCCAGGACGAGCGCGGCAGCTCGAAGATGCGGCGGCGCTCGGCGTACGAGGTGGCCGCGTCCGGGTTCGGGTCGATGAAGATGTGCCGGTGGTCGAAGGCGGCGACCAGCCGGATGTGCTCGGAGAGCAGCATTCCGTTGCCGAACACGTCACCGCTCATGTCACCGACACCCACGACGGTGAAGTCCTCGGCCTGGGTGTTGACGCCCAGCTCGCGGAAGTGCCGCTCGACGGACTCCCAGGCGCCGCGGGCGGTGATGCACATCTTCTTGTGGTCGTAGCCGGCCGAGCCGCCGGAGGCGAAGGCGTCGCCGAGCCAGAAGTTGTAGCTCTCCGCGACCCCGTTCGCGATGTCCGAGAACGTCGCGGTGCCCTTGTCGGCGGCGACGACGAGGTACGTGTCGTCCTCGTCGTGCCGTACGACGTCGGCGGGCGGCACGACCTCACCGGCCACCAGGTTGTCGGTGATGTCGAGCAGCGCCGAGATGAAGGTCTTGTAGCTGCGGATGCCCTCGGCGAGCCAGGCGTCGCGGTCCACGGCCGGGTCGGGCAGCTGCTTGGCGACGAACCCGCCCTTGGCGCCGACCGGCACGATGACGGTGTTCTTGACCATCTGCGCCTTGACCAGGCCGAGGATCTCGGTCCGGAAGTCCTCCCGCCGGTCGGACCAGCGCAGACCACCGCGAGCGACCTTGCCGAACCGCAGGTGCACGCCCTCGACGCGCGGCGAGTACACCCAGATCTCGTACGCCGGACGCGGCGCCGGCAGGTCCGGGATGGCCTGCGGGTCGAACTTCATGGAGACGTACTCGTGCGGCATGCCGCCGCCCGCCTCCTGGAAGAAGTTCGTGCGCAGCGTCGCCTTGATGACGGTCAGGAACGAGCGGAGGATCCGGTCCTCGTCCAGGCTCGCCACCTGGTCGAGGGCGGCGTCCAGCTCCTCCAGGAGGGCGTCGGTCAGTTCCATCCCCGCCCGCTGCCGGTCCGGCGACATCCGCGCCTCGAAGAGGGAGACGAGCAGCCGGGTGGTGTGGACGTTGCTGCGGAGGGTGTCCTCCATGTAGTCCTGGCTGAAGGTCGAGCCGGCCTGGCGCAGGTACTTGGCGTACGCGCGCAGCACCACCGCCTGCCGCCAGTTCAGCCCGGCGCTCAGGACGAGGGAGTTGAAGCCGTCGTTCTCGGCCTGCCCGGTCCAGGTCGCCGAGAAGGCCTCCTGGAACCGCTCGCGGGCGTCGTCGCCGAGGTAGTCGCCGGAGCCGTTCCGCGCCTGGGGCACGCGCAGACCGAAGTCGTAGATCCACGCGGACGTACGGTCCGAGCAGCGCAGCTCGTACGGGCGCTCGTCGGTCACCTCGACGCCGAGCCTGGACAGCACCGGCAGTACGGCCGACAGGGAGACCGGCGCTCCGGTGCGGTAGATCTTGAAGCGGCGCTCCTCGGGGGCGGCGCCGACCGGCTCGTACAGGCTGAGCGCGAAGTCCTTGCCGTCGCCGAGCTGTTCCAGGTGGACCAGGTCGGCGACCGCCGTACGCGGGTTGTGGTCGGCCTTGTAGCCCTCGGGGATGGCGTTGCCGTACCGGCGGATCAGCTCGGCCGCGCGCTCCTCGCCGCACTCGGCGTTCAGCGCCTCGGCGAATCCGTCGGCCCAGGAGCGGGCGGCCTCCACGAGCCGCGCCTCGATGCGCTCCTTGTCGGCGTCGGACAGCTGCGGCAGCTCGGTGCCCTGCGGGACCCGGACCACGAAGTGCAGCCGGGAGAGGATCGACTCGGTGTTCCAGGCCGTGAAGTCGACGCTGATGCCGCCGAGTTCCTCCTTGAGGATGTCGATGATCCGCAGCCGGACGCCGGTGGTGTAGCGGTCGCGCGGGAGGTAGACGAGCGCGGAGTAGTAGCGCCCGTACTCGTCCTGGCGCAGGTAGAGGCGCAGCCGGCGCCGCTCCTGGAGGTAGAGGACGCTCGTGACGATCGCCCGCAGCTCGTCGGGCGGGGTCTGGAAGAGCTCGTCGCGCGGGTACGTCTCCAGGATCTGCAGCAGATCGCGGCCGTCGTGGCTGTTGGGCGAGAAGCCGGCGCCGCGCAGGACCTCCTCGACCTTGCGGCGGATGACCGGGACGCGGCGCACGGACTCGGTGTACGCGGCGGAGGAGAAGAGCCCGAGAAACCGGCGCTCGCCGATGACATTGCCGTCGGCGTCGAACTTCTTCACACCGACGTAGTCGAGGTAGGACGGCCGGTGCACGGTGGCGCGGCTGTTCGCCTTGGTCAGCACGAGGAGCTTGTGCTCGCGGGCCTTGGCGCGGGCGTCGGCGGGCAGCCGCTCGAAGGACGGGCTGACCGGGTGGCTCTCGTCGGTGCCGTGCTGCGGGTCGGAGCGCAGGATACCGAGACCGGTCCCGGGGACGGCGGCGAGCGAGTCGTCGTCGCGCAGCTCGTACTCCCGGTACCCCAGGAAGGTGAAGTGGTTCTCCGCGAGCCAGCGCAGCAGCTCCCGGGCCTCCTCGACCTCCTGGTCGCGCAGGTCGTCGGCGGTCGGCTCCTTGGGCAGTTCCTCGGCGATGCGCAGCGCGGAGTCGCGCATCTTCTCCCAGTCCTCGACGGCCTCACGGGCGTCGGACAGGACGCGCAGCAGATCGGCGGTGATCTGCTTCAGATCGGCGCGGTCGGTCTCACGGTCGACCTCGACGTGGATCCAGGACTCGATGTGGGCGTCGTGGGGAAGGTCGCCGGCGGCGGGCCGTGCGGGCAGAACCTCGATGAGCTTGCCGGTGAGGTCACGCCGCACGACGAACTGCGGGTGGATCACGACATGAATACCGCGGCCCTGGCGGGACAGCTCGTTGGTCACGGAGTCGACGAGGAAGGGCATGTCGTCCGTGACCACCTCGACGACGGAGTGGCTGCAGGTCCAGCCGTTCTCCTCGACGGTCGGGGTGTGGACTCTTACGTTGGCCGTGCCCTGTGGTCGGTTTTCGGCCAGCCGGTAGTGGGAGTAGGCGGCTCCGAAGACGTCGACCGGGTCGCGGTCGGTGATGTCCTCCGGGGCGGTGTGCAGGTAGTAGCGCTGGAGGAACGCGAGCACCGTGTCCCGGTCGGGGGTGCTCTCGTCCGTCTTCCCGGTCGGTAGGTGCCCCCCGACCGGGCTGTTCTCAGCTACCCGGGCGGCCCGTTCGAGCAGCTCGGCTTTGGCTTCGTCCAGCTTGGTCTGCATTGTCCTCTGGCTCCTGTCGCGCGCCGTTGCGTGACGTCGTAGAACGTGAAGTGACGTAGCGCCGCGACGCGGGGTGTCCGGTCTTGGTCCGACGCTATGCCGCGATGAGAGATGAGCGGGGGTTTATCGGCCGTTTTCAGCGGTTCCGGAGACTGTGACGCTGCTCTCGGTCCGCTGCCCTGTGCGCTGTGCCGTGCACTGACCTGCCCCCGCTCGCGAAGACCAGCGACTGCCCGGTCACGGATGTCGTCCGTGCGGTCCGGGCGCAGGGCAGGGGCCGAGACGCCCCCGCGACATATCGCGCTGATCACGGGACAAGGCTATCGCTCTTGGCGGGGGCGCCGTCATGAGCTGTATGTGTACAAAACTGGGGGCGGGTTTTTGACACTCTGGACAGGTGGTTCGGGGGGTGGGGGTTGGTATGCGCGGTTTGTCGTGGGTGGTTGTTTGTCTGCGGTTGTTTGTCTGCGGGTGGGTGGGGGCTGGTCGCGCAGTTCCCCGCGCCCCTGGGGTGGTGGGTGGTGGGGTCGGTGCCGCGACGGGGTATC
>NZ_JBFAHW010000239.1:0-5317 GCF_040654355.1 Streptomyces sp. NPDC050704
GGCGTTTGAGGACGAGGCCGTTCAGGCCGATTGCGGGGGTCTGGGGGCGCAGCCCCCAGGGATGGGACGGGTAGGGGCGGCGGGGGCGAGGAAACCCCCAACGGTTCCCGTCCACCACCCCGCCCCCTCGCCGGCGCCACCGTGGCAGACGTGGGCGCCGGCACCGGAATATCGACCGCCGTCCTCCAGGCCCGCGGCGCCAAGGTGATCGCGATCGAACCCGGCGAGGGCATGGCGGCCCAGTTCCGCCGCACCCTCCCCGACACCCCCGTCGTACGGGGCAACGGCAACGCACTCCCGCTGGCCACCGCCTCCCTCGACTTCCTCACCTACGCCCAGTCCTGGCACTGGACGGACCCGGCCCACTCCCTCCCGGAGGCCATGCCCTGCGCCCGTCCGGCGTCCTGGCCCTCTGGTGGAACACCAGCGCCTACGACGTCCCCTGGCAGGCAGCCCAGGGCAGGCGCATAGAAGGGTTCATCGGCGGTGACGTCACCCGGCAACGAGGGTCCGGCCGCCTGGCCCGCATCGAGGAAGCCTTCGCCGGCGCCCCGCACATCCCGGACTGCACACGCCACGCAGTCCGCTGGAGCCGCACTGTCCCCCTCGACACCCACCTCGCCAACATCGGCAGCCACTCGGTCTTCCTGGTCCTCGGCGAGGAGCGCGCGAACACCTTCTTCACCGAGGAGCGCGAACACCTCCTGAAGACCTTCCCGAACGGCCTCGTCGAAGAGGTCCACGACGTCGTACTGATCGTCGCCACCCGCCCCTGAGCCCGCTGCCAACACCCCGCAACTCTCCGCAACCCCCTCCCAACGCGACCGCACCCGCACGACCCACGCACCGAATCCCTCCCAACTCCAGGCCCTCGCCAACCGCCCTCGCCAGCCGCCCTCGCCAGCCGCCGGCGTCAGCGCCCGCGTCCGCCGCCTTCGCCAACCGCCCTCGGTACTCGCCCGAGTGAATCGCCCGCGTCCGCCGCCCGCACGGACCGCCCGCGGTACTTGCCCGAGCGAACCGCCCTCGTACTCGCCCCAGTCAGCCGCGCCGACCCCCGCCCAGGCTTGACGTCAAAGTCCGCCAGGAGCATTATTCATCACGTGCTGAATAACTCACGTCGTTCATCCAACGCGTCCCGATCCAACCCGGATACCCCCTCAGTCCACGCCGCCGGCCTCACCGTCGTCCGCGGCACCCGCCAAGTACTCCGCGGACTCGACTTCGACGTCCCCCGCGGCCAGATCACGGGCCTGCTGGGCCCTTCAGGGTGCGGCAAATCCACCCTGATGAGGGCGATCGTCGGCACGCAGGCCAAGGTCACCGGCACCCTGGACGTCCTCGGTCGCCCGGCGGGCGACGCGACGATCCGCTCCCGCATCGGCTACGTCACCCAAGCTCCCTCCGTCTACGACGACCTGACCGTCCGCCAGAACCTCGACTACTTCGCCGCGGTCCTCGACCCCGGCCGCACGGCAGCCGACCGGCGCCATGAGAACGTCACCCGCGCCATCGCCGACGTGGACCTCACCTCCCACACCGACGCCCTCGCGGGCAACCTCTCCGGTGGCCAGCGCAGCCGCGTCTCCCTCGCCGTCGCCCTCCTCGGCACCCCGGAACTCCTCGTCCTGGACGAACCCACGGTCGGCCTGGACCCCGTACTCCGCCGCGACCTGTGGAACCTCTTCCACACCATCGCCGCCGACCGGGACGCCACCCTCCTCGTCTCCTCCCACGTCATGGACGAGGCCGAGCGCTGCCATCGCCTGCTCCTGATGCGTGAGGGCGAGATCCTCGCCGACGACACCCCGGACGCCCTGCGCGCCCAGACCGGCACCGACACCGTCGAGGCCGCCTTCCTCCGCCTGGTCGACGAGGCGATCGCGGCCGGCCACCAGCCCGCGACCGACGACCAGCCCCGCAAGGAGTCCGCCCGATGACCACGAACACCACGACACCTACAGGTACGGGCACGACCCCGAGCACGACACCGAAGCCGAGCGCGATCAACTTCGCCCGCACCACCGCCACCGCGACCCGGGTCCTGCGCCAGCTCCGCCACGACCCGCGCAGCATCGCGCTGATGATCCTCATCCCCTGCGTGATGCTCCTGCTGCTCCGCTATGTCTTCGACGGCAGCCCGCGCACCTTCGATTCCATCGGCGCCGCACTGCTCGGCATCTTCCCCCTCATCACGATGTTCCTGGTGACCTCCATCGCCACCCTCCGCGAACGCACCTCCGGCACTCTGGAACGCCTCCTCGCCATGCCCCTCGGCAAGGCCGACCTCATCGCCGGCTACGCCCTCGCCTTCGGGGTGCTCGCCATCGTCCAGTCAGCCCTCGCCACCGGTCTCGCCCTCTGGTTCCTGGGTCTGGACGTCACGGGCTCGGCCTGGCTGCTCCTTCTCGTGGCGCTTCTCGACGCTCTACTGGGCACGGCCCTTGGCCTCTTCGTCTCGGCCTTCGCATCCTCGGAATACCAGGCCGTCCAGTTCATGCCGGCCGTGATCTTCCCGCAGCTCCTCCTCTGCGGCCTCTTCACCCCGCGCCCCGACATGCACCCCGTCCTCGAAGGCATCTCCAACGTCCTCCCCATGTCGTACGCCGTCGACGGCATGAACGAAGTCCTCAAGCACACCGACGTCACCGCCAACTTCATCCGCGACGCCCTGATCGTCGCGGCCTGCGCCCTCATGGTCCTGGCCCTCGGCGCGGCGACCCTCCGCCGCCGCACCGCGTAGGTCCGGGCAGCCGTCAGTCATCGCGGGCCCGAAGGCGACCGCCCCGCCCGAAGGCGACCGCGTCCGCCCAGCGGACATCACGACCCACCCCACGCCCCCGGTGCGAGGATGGGCCTTGGACGACGCACCCTCGGAGGGCAACCGAACATGACCCAGAAAGTCGCAGTACTCGGCACCGGCAAGATCGGCGAGGCCCTGCTCAGCGGAATGATCCGGGCCGGCTGGACCCCCGCCGACCTCCTGGTCACGGCCCGCCGCCCGGAGCGCGCCAAGGAACTCCAGGAGCGCTACGGCGTCACCCCGGTCGGCAACCCCGAAGCGGCCAAGACCGCCGACACCCTGATCCTCACGGTCAAGCCGCAGGACATGGGCACCCTCATGGATGAACTCGCCCCGCACGTCCCCACCGACCGCCTGGTCATCAGCGGCGCCGCGGGTATCCCCACCTCCTTCTTCGAGGAGCGCCTCGCCCAGCGCACCCCTGTCGTCCGTGTCATGACGAACACGCCCGCCCTCGTCGACGAGGCCATGTCCGTCATCTCCGCCGGCAGCCACGCCACCGCAGAGCACCTCGCCCACGCCGAGGAGATCTTCGGTGCCGTCGGCAAGACACTCCGCGTCCCCGAGTCCCAGCAGGACGCCTGCACCGCACTCTCCGGCTCGGGACCGGCGTACTTCTTCTACCTGGTCGAGGCCATGACCGACGCCGGCATCCTGCTCGGCCTGCCCCGCGACAAGGCCCACGACCTCATCGTCCAGTCCGCGATCGGCGCCGCCGTGATGCTCCGCGACAGCGGTGAGCACCCCGTGAAGCTCCGCGAGAACGTCACGTCTCCCGCGGGCACCACGATCAGCGCCATCCGCGAACTCGAGAACCACGGCGTACGAGCCGCCCTCATCGCCGCCCTGGAGGCAGCCCGCGACCGCAGTCGCGAGCTGGCCTCCGGGAACAGCTAGAAGATCCGGGGCCGGGCCTCCCTCCGGCCCCACTCCTCTTCAAGCTGCCGGCAGCAAGCCGATCGCCCGGTATGCCGCGTCCACCCTCGGCCTCGCCATCTCTCTGGCCTTCTCCGCACCGTCCCGCAACACCCCCTCCACGTACGCAGGATCCGCGCACAACTCCTTGTGCCGCTGCTGTACGGGCCTGAGGAGCTCCACCACGGCCTCGGCGGTGTCCTTCTTCAAAGATCCGTACGTCTCATATACACCGGCCAGGGCCTCCGGGTTCCCACCCTCACAGGCCGAAAGAATCTCCAGCAGATTCGAGACCCCCGGCCGGGCCTCCCGGTCGTAGGCCACGTCCCGTCCGCTGTCGGTCACGGCCCGCATGACCTTCTTCCGGATCACCTCCGGCTCGTCGAGCAGATAGACGATCCCCGGCCCCACATCGTCGGACTTCCCCATCTTCGACGTGGGTTCCTGCAGGTTCATGACCCGGGCCGCCACCTCCGCACGCGTGGCCCGCGGCACCACGAAGCTCTGCCCGTACCGCTGGTTGAACCGCACGGCCAGATCCCGGGTCAGCTCCACATGCTGCGCCTGGTCGTCACCCACCGGCACCTCGTCGGTCCCGTACGCCAGGATGTCCGCCGCCATCAACACGGGATACGTCAGCAGCGACAGCCGCACACTCCCGCCCCGAGCACGCTCAGCCGCGGCCTTCTCCTTGTACTGGATCATCCGCCGCATCTCCCCGTCGGTGGCCACGCACTCGAGCAGATACGAGAGCCGCGCGTGCTCGTCCACCTGACTCTGTACGAAGACGGTGCACAGCTTCGGATCGAGCCCGGAGGCCAGCAGCAGCGTGGCCGCCTGCCGACTGAGCCTGCGTACCCGCCCGGGATCGTGGTCCACGGTCAGCGCGTGCAGGTCGACGATGCAGAACAGCGCGTCGGCCTCGTGCTGGTCCACCGCACTCCACCGCCGCATGGCCCCCAGGTAGTTCCCCAGTGTCAGATGCCCGGTCGGCTTGACCCCGCTGAAGACCCGCTTCATTCCTCTACCTCCTGGTCGAGACCGCCACCACCGCCGGCCGGGGCTCCAGGAGGGAGATACAAGAACGGCCGCCGAGGCGGCGGCCGTTGAGTACACGCGTATGTACGGCCGCCCTCAGGCGGCCCACCACAGTTGGGTGCACGCGTGCGTGGTCATGTCCCCGAGGGTACGCCTCCCGGGTGACTCCTGGCAGGGAGTTGACACGCCTTCGCCCCCTACGTAGTGTTCTCCGAGTTGTCCGACGTGAGCGCCGACTCCGGTTGGTCCCCGGACAGCCATTCCGCAACAAGCACGCAATGATCGACGACCTGTCGTCGGCTCGTTTTCATGCGCGTTTGCGAAATGAGGAATCCGCGTTCGAAAGAGCGTGACCCCGATTAGCTCGGGGGCCAGGATTCCGCTAAAGTCTCACTCGTCAGAACGGCCCAACAGCCGTGAAGACAGCCCGCTCCGACCGGGAATCGGGTCCGAAAGGATCTGCTAGAGTCGGAGTCGCCGGAAAGGGAAACGCGAAAGCGGGAACCTGGAAAGCACCGAGGAAATCGGATACGGAAACGGTCTGATAGAGTCGGAAACGCA
>NZ_JBFAHW010000240.1:0-5091 GCF_040654355.1 Streptomyces sp. NPDC050704
GGGATGCGGGCGCGTTCTTTGCGTTCGGCGGCCGGGACGTCTCGGTGGCGGGCGTGGGCGTTGCGCCAGCGCAGGTAGGCGTGCGGGGCCCGGGTCTGCACGGTGTGGTTGGGGTGGTGGGAGTTGGTGATGGTGAACTGCCGCAGCGGTCCGAAGTGCGCCTCGATCGGGTTCGCCCAGGAGGCGTAGGTCGGGGTGGAGCACAGGTCGGCCTTGTGTTTCTTCGCCCAGCGTGGGATGTCGGCGCCTTTGTGGGCGGACAGGTTGTCCAGGATGACGTAGATGGGGGCGCCGTCGGGCCGGGCTGCGCGGATCGATTTCAGCGCGGCCAGTGTGTTCGCGGCGCCCTTCTTGCGGTGGTTGACGCCCCACGGGGGGTCGTCGCCGACCGAGTAGCAGCCGTGGAAGTCGCACCCCGTGGGTGGGGTGGTAGGTGGCCGGCAGCCGGTCGGGGTGCTTTTGTCGGGCCCAGCCCGAGCCTGCGGTGGGCCGGATTCCGAGTGGGCTGAACTCGTCGAAGGCGAACACCCGGTCCGGGAAGCGGTGAAGGGCCTCCTCGATCCGGTCCAGCTTCGTCTCGCGGTCGAGGTCGGGGGATTCCTTCCATGTCTTGGTGCGCTGGAAGGTGACGCCCTCCTCGCGGAGCAGGATGCGCAGGCCCTCGTGGCTGATGTCGTCGACCACCCCCTCGGCGACCAGGAAGTCGGCCAGCTTGGCCAGGCTCCAGGTCGAGAACGGCAGGCCGTGCTCGGCCGGCTTGGACTTGGCGATCTTTTTGATCTCCCGGCGCTCGGGGAGGGTGAAGGTCTTGGGGCGGCCGCCCTTGTACTTCGGGTAGAGCGCCTCGAAGCCGTCGGTGTTGAAGTTGTGGATCACGTCCCGGACCCGGTCCGCACAGGAAGATGGAGATGGAGATTGAGATGGCGCTGAGCGCAAAGCAGTTCGCGCTGCTGAGGCAGCTGGAGCAGGCGACGGGGCCGGGCCGGGAGACCTGGTGGGCCGCGCCGGGAGGGGTGGGCCTGAAGGTGGCGGAAGACCTGGCCGCGCTGGGTCTGTGCGCACTGGCCGATGCCGCGACCCTGCGTACGCTGCCGGGGTCGGTGTGGGCTGCGCGGATCACCACGGTCGGCTGCGACGTCCTGTCCTACGCCGACAGTGTGCGGCCCTGGACGAGTAGGGCGCCCCTCCCCCGGCCCCCGGACTGCAGCGCCTCGCTCACCCACGCCAAGCTGGCCGTGCTGCGCCGCTACCTCCATCTGGACGCCCCGCAGATCCCGCCCGCCCAGGGCCTGGACCAGGCGGTCCACCACGCACGGTTCGACCCTGCTACCCGCCGCTGGCTCCTGGACCTCGATGCGCCGCAGGTCGCCTCCCTCACCTACGCCCTGTTCCTGGAACACACCGCCACCGGCACCGCACCGGCCAACCGCTTCGCGCGCACCTACGGACTCGTCTACCATCCCGCCACCGGCACCCGGCCCACCCTCTTCGACGTCGCCGACCGCCTGAACAGCACCACCGGATCCCCCGCCAGCCCGCCCGCCGACAGACCCGCCGCCCCGTAGAAGGGGACCGCCGCACCTCGCCGGGAACCCAGTGGGCGCGGCAAGAAGATGCCCGGTATCGCGGCCCGTCTCAGCCGGCGAGGAGTTCGGCGACCTCCCGGCGGATGTAGGGCAGGTCCGTGTAGAGCGTGCCTGGGCATTCGGTGCTCGCCCAGTCGCGGTGCCCGCCGATGGCCTGCACGGTGCGCACCACATTGCTGACGGGATTGCGGTAGACCACGTCGGCCAGCGGGTCCACCCCGTGACGGCCCGCGAGTTCGGCCAGCAGTCGGGCCAACGAGACGCGTGCTTCCGGGGTTGCGGACTGTGCGGCGAAGGTGCCCAGTAGGGCGATGCCGACGTTCCCGGAGTTGTACTCCCCGATGTGGGCGGCGGTGACCAGGCGGCCCGCCGCGTCGTGCGCGGGCGTTCCGTCGGTGCCCGACCAGCGTCCCTCGTACACCTGACCGGCCGCGTCGATCAGGTAGTGGTAACCGAGGTCGCCGTACTCCGCGGCGTCGGCGCGGTAGATCGCGCGCACCCGGGCGGCCGCCTCCAGGCTGTCGCCGCCGTCCGCGGTGTGGTGGACCGTCAGGGTCTGGACCGGGTAGTAGGCGGGGGGCCAGCGCTCGGTGCCGGTGGCGGTGTGGCGCAGGGCTTCGTCGGCTCCCCACTGGGCGCGGGTGAGCAGCGGGTAGGTGGCGGCCGAGGCCGGGAGCGCTGTCGTGCCCAGTACGGCCGCGGCGCCCAGCGCGCCAAGGAACGTCCGGCGCGGCAGCGGGGAGGGGGATGCGGGGCGTCTGGTGCCCCGTAGGCCTTGGCGGTCCGGGAGGTCCATGGGGTGTGTCTCCCTGTGTGTTCTCGTAGGGGAAGGGCGGTCGTGTGTCGCCGTACGGGCCGCTGCCCGTCCTCCCTGAGGGGAGGACGGGCAGCGGTGCGCGTGTGTGCGGTCGGAGGCGAGACCAGGTCAGCAGCGGTTGGTGCGGGCGAAGTTCCAGAACGCGGACTTGGTCGCGGGCCCGGCGTCCCCGTCGACAGCGAGGCTGGCGCCGTGCAGGTTGAGGTACTTCTGCAGCCCCTTGATCGTGTTGGGGCCGACGATCCCGTCGATGGAGTCGCTGTAGTAGCCCAGGGTTTTGAACAAGTTCTGCGCCGCCTTCCAGCTGTTGGTACCCAGCTGGCCGTCGATGGTGCCCGGGCCGGGGAAACCAAAGGTGCTCGCCCGGTCGCGCAGCAGGCACTGCCAGCTCCTGGCGTGGGCGGTGTCCAGCCCCAGGTTGTTCACGGCGAGCACGCCGATGGCCTCCGTGCTCGCCGCCGACGCCGCCGCGGGCACCGAGGACGAGGCGGGGGCCGCGAAGCTGGTGCCCGCACCGGCCAGGCCGCCGGCGGTGAGCGCGGCGACGGTCGCGGCGGTGACACACGCCCGCTTCATGATCTTCGATCGCATCCGGAAAATCCTCTTCGTCTCGTAGACCGCCCAGTGCTGCACCGGGATTCGAGACGACCTTGTCAGCCTCCTGTGCTCCTTCACATACTTTTACGCGCCAGCGCAAAAGACGAGGCAGACGAGGGGAATTCAATGCTCCGTATCCATTTCACGGATGCCGATTTAGCGCGTGTTCAAGTCGCGTCCAGACCCGATCCACTCTGGGAGATCTACTTCAGCCTGCACCGGCTCCAGGGCCGACGGAACCTGCGGCCCTACGAGCAGTGGCACCGCACCACACGCCAGGCCCTGCACGAGAAGGGACTGACCGCAGCCGTCCGTGAGATGCTGCTGCCGCTCTACCCTCGCGGCAGCTACTTCCCCGACTTCCTCACCCCCGGCGCGGCGGCCGAGGGCCTGCAAGCAGGACTGGAGGCGATACTCTCCGCTCCCCGCAGCCTCGTCCAGCACGAAATCGGAATGCTGGCCAGAGTGAGAAGCGTTCCCTCCTGGACCCGGCGATTAGCCGATACGGAAACCCGCGGTCAATTAGTCGAGACGATCCGGGCCTATCACGGCATCGCCCTTCTTCCGCACCGCGATCTCATGCAAGCGCACCACGACGCCGATCGCTCGCTCCGCGCCCGTGCCCTGCTGGACGACGGCACCGGAGGGCTGCTCGCGGGACTGGGCCCGTGTATCCGCTGGCTGAGACCGACCCTGGAGGTCGACTACCCCGTCGACCGGGACCTGCATCTGCGCGGCCGCGGCCTCACTCTTGTCCCCTCATACTTCTGCCGGGGCACCCCCGTAGCCCTGGCCGACCCCGACCTCCCGCCCGTCCTCGTCTACCCCCTGCGTCACCAGGATCCCGACGACGGCCACACCGGGGCGCCCGCCTCACCGGCCCCGCTCTGTGCGCTCATCGGAGCGACCCGCGCCGCCATCCTCCGGGCCTCCGCCACCGGCGCGACCACCGGCGAACTCGCCCGGCTCGCCGGCGTATCCGCGGCCTCCGCCACCCGGCACACCAGCGTCCTGCGCAACAGCGGCCTGCTCCTCAGCCGCCGCCACGGCCCATCCGTCCTGCACACCCTGACCCCCGCGGGCACCACCCTGCTGAACGCCGACGGGGGCCGGTGAGACATCCGTTGAGTCCCTCTGCGACGAGCAGGACGGCGGCAGCCCGGACGTCTTCGCCCACTACTCCAATCATCGCCGCCCAGGGCTTCCGTGAACTCCAGGAAGGCCAGAAGGTCAACTACGACGTGGCCCAGGGCCAGAAGGGCCCCCAGGCGGAGAGCATCACCCCTGCCTGACCGGCCCTCCCCCACGACGCCCGCCTTCGGTCTGCTCGGCCCGCCAAACTCGGCCAGCCGTTCACCCGCTGGTCTTTGCGCAAGCTCGTCGCCTACCTGCGCAAAGTCCACGGCCGGGTCATCCGCATCGGCCGCGAAGCGTTACGTGGCCTGCTCGCCCGCCGCGGCGTCACCTTCCAGCGCACCAAGACATGGAAGGAATCCCCCGACCTCGACCGCGAGACGAAGCTGGACCGGATCGAGGAGGTCCTTCACCGCTTCCCGGACCGGGTGTTCGCCTTCGACGAGTTCGGCCCACTCGGAATCCGACCCACCGCAGGCTCGGGCTGGGCCCGACAAAAGCACCCCGACCGGCTGCCGGCCACCTACCACCGCACCCACGGGGTGCGACTTCCACGGCTGCTACTCGGTCGGCGACGACCCCCTGTGGGGCGTCAACCACCGCAAGAAGGGCGCCGCGAACACACTGGCCGCGCTGGAGTCGATCCGCGCAGCCCGGCCCGACGGGCGCCCCCGTCTACGTCATCCTGGACAACCTGTCCGCCCACAAAGGCGCCGACATCCGACGCTGGGCGAAGAAACACAAGGCCGACCTGTGCTTCACCCCGACCTACGCCTCGTGGGCGAACCCGATCGAGGCGCACTTCGGACCGCTGCGGCAGTTCACCATCACCAACTCCCACCACCCCGACCACACCGTGCAGACCCGGGCCCTGCACGCCTACCTGCGCTGGCGCAACGCCCACGCCCGCCACCGAGACGTCCCGGCCGCCGAACGCAAAGAACGCGCCCGCATCCG
>NZ_JBFAHW010000241.1:0-4969 GCF_040654355.1 Streptomyces sp. NPDC050704
AGCCTTTCGTTCTGTTCCTCTGGGTGCCGCCCGCGCCCCCCCCTTTTTTCCCCCTGGGTGCCTAGGCCCCCAAAACCGCCGGGCCCGGGGGGGGGTGTCCCACGTGGGACACCCCGACAGGGGCTCGCCCGGCCCACACCGCCTCACCTCACCGGCTCAGGCAGCTTCCCGACCTCCACGTTGTCGCATTGATCGCCCGCACACCCCTGGAGCTTGCCCAGCGCCTTCTCCAGCCCCTTGCGTACCTCCGCGTACTCGGGGTCCTCGTGCTTCGAACTCATCTCGTGCGGGTCGGTCTTGAGGTCGTAGAGCTCCCTGCCGCCCTTGGTGTAGCGCACGTACAGATATCGCTCCGTACGGATGGACTCGTACGCGGCGGAGTAGACCTGCCCGTGCCTGGGCGCTCGCTTCCGGGTCTTTGCGGGTGAAGCCTCGCCGTCCTGGTTCAAATCGCCCTCGGCGGCGCGCCGTCCGGACTCGGCGTCGCCACCCGACACGGGGCCGCCCTCGGGCACGGGCTGGGGCCGCGCGCCCTCCGCCGCCTCGTGCAGGATCGGCCGGCTGGTGCGCCGATGTGGATCGCGCGCGAACGGCAGCAGGGACCGCCCGTCGAGCGTGAGCCCCGGCCTGGCGTCGCCGATGTCGGCGATCGTCGCAGCGAGATCGACATTGCTGCTCATCTCGCGCGACGCAGTGCCGCCCTCGATCCCGGGCCCGCGCAGCATCATCGGCACGTGTCCCGACGCCTCGTGCGGCAGGAACTTCCCCGTGGGAACGCGGTGCTGGCCGAAGAAGAAGCCGTTGTCCGCGGCGAAGAGCAGATACGTGTTGTCGAGCTGCCCCGCCTCACGCAGCGTCGACACGAGCCTCTCGACAGCTTCGTCCACGGCGAGCAGCGACTCCAGTCGCCCCCGGTAGCTCTCGGTGATCTCCCGCGTGCTCTCCTCGTCCAGCTTCGGGTAGTCACGCAGAAACGCAGGCTTGTCGGACATGTCTTCTTCGCCGTACGCGGGCATCTTGGGCAGCGGCTCGTCGGCGAACTCGCCCTTGTGCCGCGGCGCGGGCCGGGGAGCGCCCCCCACCTGCGGCTCATCCGCCACCTTCGCCGCATCATCCTCCGCCGCGTTGCTCGCGCCCTGCTTCTTCCCCGCGTCCTTCTCCTCCTGGCCGAGGAGCTCCCCGTGCGGCGCCAGGAACGCCACGTCCAGGAAGAACGGCTTGCCCTCCGCCGACTTGCGCTTGATGAAGTCAGCTGCCTTGTCGCGGTACACGTCCGTCTGGTACAGCTTCGGATCCTCGACGTCCGGATCCCCGTACGTCTTGAGCTTGCCGTTCTCGTTGAGCCGGTACCCCCACATCCGGTACGTCGTCGGGTCCACCGAGCCACGCCACTCGTCCCAGCCGGGCGGCACATCCTTGGGATCCTTCTTGCCATAGCCGTTCGGATACTTGCCGATGTGCGAAGTCGCATACCCGGCCTTCTGCATCCAGACCGGCAGCGTGTTCTCGTCGTCGAGGTTCGCGTAGCCACCCAGCGGCGACGAGTTGTGCCGCACACCGTTGTTGTGCGCGAACTGGCCGCTGAGGAACGTCGATCGCGAAGGACAGCACAGCGGCATCGACGGGTAGTACCGCTCGAACGTCACGCCCCCGTCCCCGAAGACCTCGCGGGTGCGGTCCATCACGCGCATGGACTCCAGCCACTGATCGTCCGTCATAATCATCACGACGTTGGGCTTCCGCTTCGCCTCCGAGCCCCCGTCATCCCCCATCCCGGCCCATCCGTACCGCTCAGCGCCAAGCCCGCACGCGACCAACGCGAGAACGGCAGCCATCGCCACCCAGATCCGCGCCCAACCCCCTCGACCACGCCGGAAGCCCGCCCTCGCCATCCTGTTCTCCGTTTCCACCCTGTTCTCCGTTTCCATCCCTCCTCGACCTGGCCCGTCTCCACCTGCTCCCGCTTCTCCCTCCCGCGCTCCGACCGGTGGGCCGGCTCGCACACGGCAGGCCACGGCCGTGTAGTTGAGCAGCACCTACGTGTCGGACCTGCAGGTGGTTCACCGAGAGTGCAGGATCGCCGCTGTGGAGGCAGGAACCTGTCACCGCACGCCGGATCCGGCGCTGAACGGACCCGCTACCGGCCTACATGTGCGCATTTGTCGGCTTCACCGGGAGGCGGTCCTGTTCGCGCTGCAGAGACGTGAAGTCGTCGAAGACGGTGTAGTTGTGCGGGAGTTCGCCACCCTCGTCGTACTGAACGGTGAGGGGGACGTACAGGCTGTTCAGCATCCAGGGCTTCTTGTCCTTGTCGATATCCGTCACCATCGCCTGCCCCTGCACCACGCCGTACGTGGCTACGGCCAGCTGGTTCGTCTCCCGGTACTTCCGCACCTCATCCCGGATGAAGTGCTTGCGACTCTCGAACCACGGGCTCATCCGCAGGAAATCGTTCCACTGCTGCTGTGTGAAGCGCTGCTCCTTGGCGAGCTTGAGAAGCTGCCACACCTTCGTCTCCCGGGTGATGGTGTCCAGTTCGTCCTCGTGGGCGTCGACGAAGTCCGCGGGAATGTTCTGGGTCATCTGGTTCGCATAGTGGTTCACCAGCGAGAACTCGGTGACAAGGAACTTCTTGTCGTCGTCGAGCCAATGACGTACGTAGTCGAGGTATTTCTGGGCGGCCTGGGCCGACGTCACGTGCGGATGGATGTCCAGACCCTCGAGCTGTGGAGTGTCGTTGACGAACTCGATCCATTCCCTGGTCGCGGCCGAGATCATTTCGGGATCGTCTAGGTGGTTGAGGGCTCCCATGTAGAGATGCGTCCGGCAGCCGTCAGGGAATTGCTTCTCCCGATAGGCGATGACGTGTTTGGCCACCTCCTGGTAGAAGGGGTTCAGCTTCGTCAGCCTCTCCTCCTTGTGGGTTTCGAGGAAGGGCTCGTTGCCGACGGTGAGGATGTCCACCTTGTCCAGTACGGCCTCCAACACCTTGTCCACCGCCGCCAGTTCGGCCTTCATCTCCTCCCCCGTCGGGGATGGGACCGTCTGCTTTTTCTTGCTGAACTGGAATTTCAGCGCCAGGATCGTGCCGAACCCCTGTCCGTGCAACTCAAGGAGCTTGCGGATCGCCCGCTGCTCCAACGGGTTCGTGCCGTCCTTGATGGTTTTCATCAGCACGAAGCCGCGCACCCAGGTGGCGCCGAGGGCGTCCAGCGCGGCCTTGTCCACTCGGGTCGGGTCCTCATTGAAATTTGCCCCCAATACACCGCTCGGGCCGGCGACGGCGGCGCGGTTCCGCAGGGCATCCTCAGCCTTGGCCCTATTCGCCAAGTCCACCTGGCTGTCTTGGCTTTCCTTCGTACAGCCGACAGCCAGGAAGGCCCCGGCCGAAACCCCCAGCAGCCATCGGCGCGAGACCGGGTTCCCTCCCCGGGCGGGCCGGGCCCCGGTGTCCTGGTTGATCTCCATGGCACAACTCCCTCTCGTGACGAGCGGATCCGATGGTCATCGGATCCGGAGCAGCCGTCGGCGGCGCGCGGACGCCGGTGCGCGTCGCACCGGGTGGTGAGCTCGCGGAAGGAGGCGGCCTCGGCCTCAGCGTGTGCGGCCGGCCGACATACCCCGTGCAGAAGGCGCCCCCTGAAGAACACCCCGCGCTGCCCGCGGACTTGAGGATCCCGTCCGCGTCGGCGTCGCCGCTCGCGTGCGACGCGACCAGCGCCTGACGCCCAGCTACGCAGACCGCAGGTCGGGGGTCGGACGCCGACCGCCCCGCGATGCCGCTTTCTGTGTCTGTGCAGCGTCGCGTCTGCCGGCCGGCCCCTGACCCGGCCGGAGCGCGCACTGCGTTCTGACGACTCGCATGCGGACAGCATGTCAAGGCACGACGATTTTTGACAACACTCCCCACATAATTCCAGCCCCACTCCGGCCGTTGGCTCATGCAAGGATTTCGTAGTCGGCGAACGCCCTCGCTGGGCCGGCCAGGGCTCCGCAGGCTGGCACATTGAGGTTCCGACTTGTATGGCGGTAGCGGAACGTGGTTCGGGTTGGCCGCTCGTAGCGTTTCCGTAGGGCGTCGGCTCGGATGGCTCGTGAGGTTCCTGCCGCCCGTGTTGGCTGGCTCACCGGGGGTGTGCCGCCGGTCCGGCGTCCGTCTGCGGCCTGACTCAACAGAGGCGTGTCCCGGCCCGTTTGGTTCCGGAAGTCGGAGTGTCGGCCGTGGAAGTCCCTGTCGTCCGCCGACCGTTGGGAGCGCAGTGCCGTGATACTGCTCGGTGTCGATCCGCACAAGTCCACCCACACCGCTACCGCCGTGGCCCCCGAGACTCAGCAGCGGCTGGCCTCGGTGACGGTCGGAGCGAGCCTGCCGGAGTACCGGCGTCTGATGCGCTGGGCCAGGCGGTGGCCGGAGCACAAATGGGCGGTGGAGAACGCCAACGGGCTGGGGCGACACCTGCCCCAGTGGCTCAGCGCCCGGGGCGAGCGGGTCATCGACATCCCCGCCTCGGCGACCAGCCGGGTGCGTGAACTCTCGCGCGGCGGCGGGCGCAAGAACGACCAGATTGACGCGGCCGCCGCCGCGACCGCGGCCTGCCTGCACGGTGACGGACGGGAAGTCGGGGCCGACGACCACTCCACCGCGCTGGCCCTGCTCGACGAGCGGCGGGTGAACCTCACCCAGGCGCGGGTCCGCACTGTCAACCAACTGCACGCCCTGCTGCGGGACTTGCTCCCCGGTGGCGCCCCGGACCAGATGTCCGCCGACCAGGCAGCCGCCCTGCTGCGAACCGTTCGGCCCGTCGGCGCCGTGGAGAAAGTCCGCAAAGGCCTCGCCCGCGACCTGGTGGCCGAGGTCCGTACGCTGGACAAACAACTTGCGGCCAACGCCACGCGACTCCAGGCGCTCGTGGCCGCCGCGGACAGCACGCTCATGGACACCCCGGGCATCGGCCCGGTGCTGGCCGCA
>NZ_JBFAHW010000242.1:0-4376 GCF_040654355.1 Streptomyces sp. NPDC050704
TCTACCCGCCGGATTACACACTCTTCCCCCCCCCGACGCTCTTCCTATCGGGGTGTTTCACCGGCACTTGTGGGAACGCGCTGGGGGCGCCCTTCTTAAGAAGGGCGCCCCCAGTGACGTACGTGGAAGCCGGTGACGTACGGGACCGTCAGCCCATGAACTTCTTGAACTCGTCCGGGAGTTCGAAGTCCTGCGGCTGCTGGCCGCCCGGCAGACCGAAGGCGCCGCCTGCCTGGCCCGCTGCCTCGCGGCGCGCGGCGGCCTCTTCCTCCTGCTGCTTGCGCTTCATCGGGTTGCCGGAACGCTGCTTGCCCTTGCTCTTCTTGGGCGCCTTCTTCTGCCGGCCGGGGCCACCGCCCGTGCCCGGCATCCCGGGCATCCCCGGCATGCCGCCGCCCTGGGCCATGCGGGACATCATCTTGCGGGCCTCGAAGAACCGCTCGACCAGGCCCTTGACCGCGCTGACCTCGACACCGGAGCCCTTGGCGATACGGGCGCGCCGCGAGCCGTTGATGATCGTCGGTTCCTGGCGCTCGCCCGGGGTCATCGACTTGATGATGGCGGCCGTGCGGTCGACGTCACGCTCGTCGAGGTTGTTGATCTGGTCCTTGATCTGGCCCATGCCGGGGAGCATGCCGAGCAGCTTGGAGATGGAGCCCATCTTCCTGACCTGCTCCATCTGGGCCAGGAAGTCGTCGAGCGTGAAGTCCTGGCCCTTCTTGGAGGCCAGCTTGGAGGCCATCTGCTCGGCCTCCTGCTGCGAGAAGGTCTGCTCGGCCTTCTCGATCAGCGTGAGCATGTCGCCCATGCCGAGGATGCGGGACGCCATGCGGTCCGGGTGGAACGCGTCGAAGTCGTCCAGCTTCTCGCCGTTCGACGCGAACATGACCTGGCGGCCGGTGACGTGCGCGATGGAGAGCGCCGCACCACCGCGGGCGTCACCGTCGAGCTTGGAGAGGACCACGCCGTCGAAGCCCACGCCGTCGCGGAACGCCTCGGCGGTGTTGACCGCGTCCTGGCCGACCATCGCGTCGACGACGAAGAGGACCTCGTCAGGCGAGACCGCGTCACGGATATCGGCCGCCTGCTGCATCAGCTCGGCGTCGATACCGAGCCGGCCGGCGGTGTCGACGATGACGACGTCGTGCAGCTTCTGCTTCGCGTACTCGATGGAGTCCTTCGCGACCTGGACCGGGTCGCCGACGCCGTTGCCCGGCTGGGGCGCGTAGACGCCGACGCCGGCGCGCTCGGCGACGACGCTCAGCTGGGTCACGGCGTTCGGACGCTGGAGGTCACAGGCGACCAGCAGCGGGGCGTGCCCCTGGCCCTGGAGCCACTTGCCGAGCTTTCCGGCGAGGGTCGTCTTACCGGCACCCTGCAGACCCGCGAGCATGATCACGGTCGGCGGCTGCTTGGCGAAGCGCAGCCGCCGGGTCTCGCCGCCGAGGATGCCTACGAGCTCCTCGTTGACGATCTTGATGACCTGTTGCGACGGATTGAGCGCCTTGGAGACCTCGCTCCCCTGCGCTCGCTCCTTCACGCTCTTGATGAAGGACCGGACGACCGGAAGTGCTACGTCCGCTTCAAGCAGGGCGATTCGGATCTCGCGTGCCGTTGCATCGATGTCCGCCTCGCTGAGCCTCCCTTTACCCCTGAGGGTTTTGAAGGTCGTCGCCAAGCGGTCGGAGAGAGTATCGAACACGGCGCTCGTCGGTCCTCAGGGTCGGGGGCAGAAGTGGGTCGCCCTCCAGCGTATCTGGCCACGCAAATTACTCGCCCTCGCCCGCTGAAAACAGCGGGCGAGGGCGGAACCCCGCATCGGCGGGGAACAACGCCTCATTAAGGCGACCTTTGCCCCGAAAGGTGGGACCATCCCCGCGCAGGCGGGGAGCACACCGTGCTCAACGAGCCGCCGCGCCGCACGTCACCCCCGCAGCGTCTCCTCAAGGGAACGGGCGACGGAAGCCGCCTGTTCCCCCGGCAGGGGCGCCCCTTCCTGGTCCGTCACATAGAACGCGTCCACCGCGTTGGCGCCCAGCGTGGACACATGGGCGCTGCGCACCCGTACGTCCGCCCGCTCCAGCGCGCGCCCGATCCGGTGCAGCAGCCCGGGGGCGTCATGGGCGCGCACCTCGATGACGGTGGCGCGCCGGGACCCGGCGGAGGCCACGGTCACGCGGGCAGGCGGTGCCACGATGCCCCGCCTGCGCGGGTAGGCGGCGTCCCGCTCGGCGAGCTTCGCGGCGATGTCGAGGGAGCCGTCGAGGGCGCGTACGAGATCGGCGCGCAGCCGGGCGGCCTGCGGCAGGGAGCCGTACTCGGCGGCGACGCGCCAGTCGAGCAGGAGGACGGAGCCCTGGACGTCGTCGGGCAGGTCCAGCGCCCGCAGTTCCGCCGTCCGTACGGTGAGCCGGTGCATGGCGAGGACGCCGGCCACGGCGGGCAGGACGCCCTCCTGGTCCGGCACCGCGATGAGCAGTTCCACGCCGAGGGGTTCCGGGTCGCCGGAGGGCTCCTCGGTGGGCGGCTCGGTCTGGGCGCGCAGGGAGAGGACGGGACCGCCGGTGCGGAACGCCTCGATGGAGAGCCGCTCCTGCTCGGCGGTGGGCGCCACGGCCTCGGGCTCCTCGGGGTCGTCCCCGGCGAGCACGGCGGAGACCCGCTTCACCAGGTCGGCGACGAGGGAGGCGCGCCACGAGGACCAGGCGGCGGGCCCGGTGGCCAGCGCGTCTGCCTCGGTCAGCGCGTGCAGCAGCTCCAGCGTGCCCTGCGAGCCGACCGCTTCGGCGACCGAGCGCACGGTGGCCGGGTCCTCCAGGTCACGCCGCGTCGCCGTCTCGACGAGCAGCAGGTGATGGCGTACGAGGGTGGCGAGCACCGCCACCTCCGTGCGGTCGAAGCCGATCCGGGCCGCCACGTCCCGGGCGATGATCTCGCCGGCCACGGAGTGGTCGCCGGGCCAGCCCTTGCCGATGTCGTGCAGCAGCGCGGCGACCAGGAGGAGGTCGGGGCGGTGTACGCGGCGGGCGAACTCGGAGGCGCGTACCGCCGTCTCGATGAGGTGCCGGTCGACGGTCCAGATGTGTACGGCGTTGCGCTGCGGCCGGCAGCGGACCCGCTCCCAGTCGGGCAGCAGCCGGGTGATCAGGCCCTCCGCCTCCAGGGCCTCCCACACCTCAACGGTGGAACGGCCGGAGCCGAGCAGGGTGACGAGCTGTTCGCGGGCCTCGGCGGGCCAGGGCGTGGGCAGCGGACGGGCCGCGGCGGCCATCCGGCGGACCGCGTGCAGCGAGAGCGGCAGGCCCGACTGGGCGGCCGCGGCGGCGGCGCGCAGCGGCAGCACGGGGTCGCGTTCGGGCCGGGCGGCGCGGGCGAGGACGACCTCGCCGTCCTGCTCGACGACGCCCTCGGCCAGCGGGGAACGCTCGGCGACCGGCTTGCTGCCGCCGCCCAGCATGGCGCGCAGCCGCGGGCGCACGGCGCGCGACCGCAGCACGCGCCCCACCTCGCGCCAGGTGACGTCACTGGCGTACGAGACGACGCGGGCGGCCTCGTACACCTGGCGCAGGAGGGTGTCGGCGTCGAGGAGTCCGAGTTCGGCGGCGACCTGGTCCTGCTCCTGGAGGGAGAGGCGGTCGGTGGCGCGGCCGGTGGCGAGGTGCAGGGCGTCGCGGACGTCCAGCAGCCGTTTACGGGCGTCGGCGAGGCCTTCGCGCGGGGCGTCGGCGAGCCAGGAGGCGGCGACGGCGCGCAGCGCGGTGGCGTCGCGGAGTCCGCCGCGCGCCTCTTTCAGGTCGGGTTCGAGGAGGTACTGCAGCTCGCCCTGGCGCTCGGCCCGCTCGGCACACAGTTCCTGGAGTTCGGGGAGGCGTTTCGGCGCCTGGTTGCGCCAGTCGGCCAGGACGGCCGTGCGCAGGCCGGCGGTGAGGCCGAGGTCGCCCGCGATGTGGCGGGCGTCGAGGAGGCCCAGCTGGACCTTGAGGTCCTCGCCTGAGGTCCTGCGTGCCTCGGCGGGCGTACGGACGGAGTGGTCGAGGGCGAGGCCGAGGTCCCAGATGGGGTACCAGATGCGGTCGGCGAGGGCCGCCACCACGCCCTTGTCGGCGCTGCCGTCGTGCAGGAGCAGCAGGTCGAGGTCGCTGCGTGGGGAGAGTTCGCCGCGGCCGTAGCCGCCGACGGCGACGAGTGAGATGCCGCGCAGTTCCTCGGCGCCGGCGTCGAACAGGCCGGTGAGCCAGTCGTCGGTCAGTTCGGCGAGGGCGGCACGGCGCGGCGGCCCGGACTGCGCCTTCACCGTGATCTCCAACGCCCTCGCCCAGCGGCGCGGCAGCGCGGTCACGACCGGCGTCGCGGTCTACATCCTCTCCCAGCCCGAC
>NZ_JBFAHW010000243.1:0-4357 GCF_040654355.1 Streptomyces sp. NPDC050704
GGCGTCACAACGCGGTCGACAAGCTGGTCGGCCGCGCCCTGCAGAACGGCTCGCTGCCGCTCTCCCGCACGGTCCTGCTGGTCTCGGGCCGGGCGCGCTCGGTCGCGGTCGGCGTGGTGGACATGGCCCTGTTCGACCTGGCCTCCAAGATCGAGGGCAAGCCGCTGTACCGGTACCTGTCCGAGCGCTACGGCGACGGGCAGCCCGACGACTCCGTCTTCGTCTACGCCGCCGGCGGCTACTACGCCCCGGGCAAGACCCTCACCGACCTTCAGGACGAGATGCGCGGCTTCCTCGACCTGGGCTACGACGTCGTCAAGATGAAGATCGGCGGCGCCGACCTGGCGGAGGACCTGCGCCGCATCGAGGCCGTCATCGATGTCCTGGACGGCGACGGCTCCCGGCTGGCCGTCGACGTCAACGGCCGCTTCGACCTCAACACGGCCCTGGAGTACGGGCGGGCCATCGAGCCCTACGGGCTGTTCTGGTACGAGGAGATCGGCGACCCGCTCGACTACCACCTCAACGCCACCGTCGCCGAGAACTACACCGGCTCCATCGCCACCGGCGAGAACCTCTTCTCCCTCCAGGACGCCCGCAACCTGATCCGCTACGGCGGCCTGCGCCCCGACCGCGACACCATCCAGGTCGACCCCGCGCTCTCCTACGGTCTGGTGGAGTACGTGCGCATCCAGGACATGCTCCGTCAGCACGGCTGGTCATCGAGGCGCTGCATCCCGCACGGCGGGCACCAGTTCTCGCTGCACATCGCGGCCGCCCTCAAGCTCGGCGGCAACGAGTCCTACCCGGGCGAGTTCCAGCCCACCGGCGGCTTCGCCGACGACGCCGTCGTCGAGAAGAGCCGCGTCGGCCTGACCGACACCCCGGGCATCGGCTTCGAGAGCAAGGCCGCCTTCTACAAGGTGCTGCGCGCCCTGCACAGCTGACCGCCACCCCACCGCGTACGCGCCCGCCACCGGGCAGGCGCCGCCGGATACGGGCGTCACACACGAGATCGGGGGTGCGCGAGCCGCGTCGCGTCCCCCGCACCCCCCACGGGACAGGGCTACACACAATCGTCGTGCAAGGGAGCACCAACGATGACAAGCACCGCCGCCGCCGGCCGCCCGCAGCGGTCACGGCTGAGCCGTCTCATACGTGAACTGTGGTTCCAGGTCGTCCTGGCCGCCGTCCTCGGCATCGCCGTCGGCATCCTCGCGCCCGGGGTGGGTGAGGACCTGAAGCCGCTCAACGACTGGTTCATCGCGCTGGTCAAGATGATCGTGATCCCGGTCGTCTTCTGCGTGGTCACCACCGGCATCGCCTCCATGGACAACCTGCGCAAGGCCGGCCGGATCGGCGTGAAGGCGATCGGCTACTTCCTGGTGCTGTCCCTGGCGTCCATGCTGATCGGGCTGGCCGTCGCCAACATCTTCCAGCCCGGCGCCGGCCTGCACGTCGACCCCTCGTCACTGAACGCCGACGACGTGCCCAAGACCGCCACCGAGCACGCCACCTTCACCGGCTTCGTCTCCTCCCTCATCCCCGCCTCCCTGCTGGGCGCGATCACCGGGGACGCGATCCTGTCCGCGCTGATGGTCTCCATCGTCTTCGGTGCGGCCCTGAACATGGCCGGCGAAGAAGGGGCACCGCTGACCCGCGGCATCAAGGCACTGTCGGACGTCGTCTTCCGCATCGTGGGCTGGGTGATGCGGCTCGCGCCCTTGGGCACCTTCGGCGCCCTGGCCACCGTGGTCGCCACCTACGGCGCCGAGAGCCTCAAACAGCTCGGCTACCTCATCATGCTCTTCACCGCGACCTGCGTCGTCTACGTCCTGGTCGTCCTCGGCGCCATCATGCGGGCCTGCCGCCTGAGCCTGTTCGGCCTCATGCGCTTCCTCAAGGCCGAACTGCTCGTCGCCCTCAGCACCTGTTCCAGCGAGGCCGTCCTGCCTCAGCTGGTACGCAAACTGGAGATCCTCGGCATCGGCCGGCCCGTGGTCGGCATCGTCATCCCCTCCGGGTTCTCCTTCAACCTGGACGGCTCCGCGGTCTACCTCACGATGGCCTCCCTCTTCCTGGCCCAGGCCATGGGTATCGACCTGTCCTGGCAGCAGCAGCTGATCATGGTCGGCGTCATGATGCTCACCAGCAAGGGCACCGCCGGGATCGCGGGCGGCGCGTTCATCGTCCTCGCCAGCACCGTCACCGCGGTCGGCCACATCCCGCTCGCCGCGCTCTCCCTGATCGTCGGCATCGACCGCATCCTCAACGAGGGGCGAGTCTTCATCAACGTCCTCGGCAACGCCGTCGCCGCCATCGTGATCGGCAAGTGGGAGAACGACTTCGACACCGAACAGGCCCGCAAGGTCCTGCACTCCCGCACCACCAGGCCGCCGCAGGCCGAGTCGGACACCACCAAGGTCGGCGCCGACAAGTAGCCGTGCCCGCCGAGTGAAGTCACCTCTCAACGGCATACACCTCACCCACCGGCGGCATCCTCCAGGCCGCCGTGCACCAGGACAGATGAGGACCCTTCCTGTGAGCACGCCCAGCGTCCCCTATTCGGTGGGTCAGGCGGGTCGTCCGCCGCTGGTATCGGTCCAGGACGCTGGGCACCTGTTCGCGGAAGGTGTGCAGGCAGCCGCGGGTGGGACACATCAGACGCCGCCCCCCCGCACACGGACCACCACCCGTCGTTCATCGACCGGCACGTCCGCGACGGTCCGCCGGTGATAGCCGTGCACGCGTTCCGACGGGGCCCTGCACACCGGGCAGACCGCGGTGTCCCGCGGCGTCCGTGCCCGCACCACGATCCGCTCACCTTCGTCGGCCACATCCTCGACGACCAGCGGGAACAGGCCCGAAAACACCGTCTGCACAAGCTCATTGACATCCCACGCACGAGTGTCAACGACCTATCACGACGCTGCGTCACCACCGAAAGCGAGACAGGGTCGTTAGATGATTTACACCCCCGTGGATCGGGAGTTCTTGCCTCTGTTTGCGTTGGGGCGCGGCAAAGCGCACCGGTTGCAGAGAACGCGCATGTCTTCTCTGCGACCGGTGGTGCTTCGAGGAAGCGGAAAGCAGTGGGCCGGCCGCGGTGACGGGCGAGGGACTCGCCGAACTGGCGCAGGGCGTCGGCCTCGGTGGTCTCGGTGGCGGTGAACATGAAGCCGCCGCTCGCGCGGGTGAGGGCGTTGAGAAGGAAGGGCTTGCCCTGACGGCGTCGGCCGGAGACCACGCCCAGCGTGGCGCGGGGGCCGGGCAGGGTGGCGTAGCGGGTCAGTTCGGCCTACTCGAAGTCGCGGTCGAACATCTCGGCGGATTTGTCCACGGCGCACCTCTGTATGGATAGGCGCGCTTGTTATAGCTGGACTTATTCAAGGGGCTCCGGGTTTGACGGGGTGGCTGATCGGCGTTTGTCCCAGACGGCGGTGAGAGTGGTGGCCGGGTCGGGGTGGGCGGGGCCGCAGGGCCACCATTCGCCGTCGATCTCCTCGTAGGGGTGCCAGCGGGTGTCGGGGCCGAGGCGGAGCTGGAGTCCGGTGGCGTCGACGGTCAGCCGGTTGCGCCACGCCCGCAGCCGGGGCGCGGTGGCGCCGTGAATCTCGGCGAGGGTACGGGCGAGCGCGGTGCGGGCGGCGGCCATGACAGCGGGGTCGGGGCTGTGGGTCTGCTCGGCGGTGGTGACGCCGGCGGGGCCGCCGTGGCGCCAGGCGCGTACGAGGCGGGCGAATTCGTTCGGGCGCAGCCCGGTGCCGGTCTGCAGGCTGTGGAACCACGTGACGTCCTGGTGGGCGGCGGCCATCCGCAGGGCGTCCTGGCGCTGGGTGAGGTACAGGGCCGTCGCGTCGCCGGCCAGCAGGCGGGCGGCACGGGTGGCGGTGTCGGCGGCGAGGCGGTGCAGGCCGTCGGCGGACAGGCCCGAGGCCGGTGGAGGGTCCGTCGCGAGGGCGGGGGCGCGGGAGGTCGAGGGCTTGGGTGGGGTGACTGGTGCGGGGCGTGCGGTGTTCCGGTCGGCGTACGCGGCGGCCGCGTGGATGCCTGCGGGTGCGGGGGGCGAGCTGTCGGGTGCGGCCTGGGGAGTACGGCGGCGGCGCAGCTCGGTGAAGACCTGCTCTTTCGTACGGCCGCGCAGCGCGAACAGGACGAAGGGGTCGGCGTCGATGCCGGCGGCGATGGCGTAGCACAGGGCGGCGGCGTGCTTGCAGGGGTGGCCCCAGTCGGGGCAGGAGCAGTCCGGGTCGAGTTCGGTGTGCTCCGACGCGGGGGTCCCGGCCTCCGTATCACTCGCGGAAGTGCTCCGGCCGCTCTCCGGCTCCTCCTCGTCGCCGGAGGAGCACCCGGCCGT
>NZ_JBFAHW010000244.1:0-4163 GCF_040654355.1 Streptomyces sp. NPDC050704
TGAGCCGCGCCGCCCGGGCCGCCACCGGCAAGGGGGTACGTGAACTCATCGACGAACGCCGCCTCCTGGAAGCCCGGCGCCTGCTGGGGGGTGCCGGCGTGGTGCGCAGTCGGACCCGTTGGGGCGGGTCGCGGTGTGCTGCGCGTTCGGACCCGGGCCCTCAGACCCGGTGGGCCATCACGGCGTCCAGGTGCGGCAGGTCGTGGTCCAGGCGCTCCCGCTTGGTGCGCAGGTAGGTGATGTTGTCCTCGCAGGGCGGGATCAGCAGGGGGACCTGCTGGGCGACCTTGATGCCGTTGGACAGCAGCGCCTCGCGCTTGCGCGGGTTGTTGGACAGGAGTCTCACCGACCGGACACCGAGGTCGTGCAGGATGTCGGCAGCCACCCCGTAGTCGCGGGCGTCGACCGGGAGACCGAGCGCGAGGTTCGCCTCGACCGTGTCCAGGCCCTCCGACTGGAGCTTCATCGCCTGGAGCTTGGCCAGCAGACCGATGCCGCGGCCCTCGTGCCCCCGGAGGTAGATGAGGATGCCGCGCCCTTCCGCGGCGATCTCCCGCAGTGCGGTGGAGAGCTGGGGACCGCACTCGCAGTGCCTGGACCCGAACGCGTCTCCGGTCAGGCATTCGGAGTGCAGCCGGACGAGCATTCCCTCTTCCCGTACGTCGCCGAAGACCAGAGCAACTTGTTCGTCTCCGCGGGTACGGTCCAGGTAGCCGACGGCCTCGAACTCGCCGTACACCGTGGGCAGTGGGGCATTCACGACCCGCTTGACACCTGAAGAGCCGGCTTTCCCGGCGAGTACGCCATCTATTTCTGTCATGATTCTGGTTCCTAAGCAGAGACGAAAGGTCGCGAGAACATGGTCAATTCGGGCGGTTCGGAAAGTCGGCTCACAGTGTCAGGACCGTTGCCCGCGGACACCACGGACGACGTGCGGGCACGCGGCGCCGGTGTCTCCCGGCAGATCGCCGTGCTTCCCGTGGGCAGCTTCGAGCAGCACGGCCCGTTTCTTCCGCTGTCGACCGACACACTCGTCGCGTGCGCCATCGCCCAGGAGGTCGCTGCCGCATACCCGGTCCACCTTCTTCCTCCGGTGACAATCTCCTGCTCGCACGAACACGCGGCCTGGCCGGGAACGGTGAGCATTTCCTCCGTGACCCTCCATGCGATGGTTCGGGACATCGCCGACTCGCTGCGCCGGTCGGGCGTGGACACGCTCGTACTGGTCAACGGGCACGGCGGGAATTACGTACTCGGCAATGTCGTCCAGGAATCCACCGCCGCCGGTGCGCGAATGGCTCTTTTCCCGGCCGCGGAGGACTGGGAGGCGGCGCTGGACAGGGCCGGGGTACAGACCTCGCTGCTCAGCGATATGCACGCGGGGGAAATTGAGACCTCCATTCTGCTGCACTCCTGCCCGGAATTCGTCAAACCGGGCTACGAGACAACCGACTTCGTCGCCGACGACCGTCGGCATCTGCTCACCCTCGGCATGTCGGCCTATACCAAGTCCGGTGTCATCGGCCGTCCTTCGATGGCGTCCGCCGAGAAGGGGAAGGAGCTCCTGGCCGGGCTGGCCGACTCCTTCGGGGCGTACTTCTCCCTGCTGACCTCGGAGACGCCGCCCCCGGAAAGCGGGCATACAGCGGTCGTTGATGGGCATTGATCGTCCCCGTCCCCTCCCGAGCGGACCGAGATCCGGGCCCCCGTTGACTCCGTGTACGAGTCCGGGCCCGGCTCGGCGGCCGCGCTCTCTTCCCTCGGGCGCCGCAGCCCGGCGTACCAGCGCACCACCAGTACACCGACGCCCGGCAGGCTCGCGGCGAAACTGAGCACTCCGTAGACCACGGCCACGGTCAGCCCCTGGCTCGCACCCAGGCCGGCGGCGCCGAAGGCCCAGGCCGTGACGCCTTCCCTGGGGCCCCAGCCGCCGACGTTCAGCGGCAGCCCCATGGCGATCAGGGCCAGCAGCGCCAGGGGCACCAACTCGGCCGCCGGCGCCGCCGATCCGGCCGCCCGGGCGGCGAGCAGGAACATCAGGACGTGTCCCGCCAGCACCACCACGGAGGAGATCACCACCCCCGGCCAGCTCCCGCGGGCCAGCAGTGCCCCGCGCGCCTCGGCGAGCGCGGCGCGCACGGCCCGGGCCCGGCGGGACGGACTCGGCGCCTTTCCCCTGCCGCGGACCGCGCCCACGGTCACGATCCCGCACACCGAGACGAGGGCCAGCAGCACGGCGAGGTGCCTGGTCTCCGTCAGCACCGGCGACGGCAGCGTGAGCAGGACCGTTACGCCGACGGCGGCCAGCACCGCCTGTCCGGCGACCCGTTCGAGGACCACCGCGCGGACACCGCGGCCGACGTCCCCGCTGCTCTGCCCGTGCCGTACCGCGCGGTGCACATCGCCGAGCACACCGCCAGGCAGCGCCGCGTTGAGGAAAAGCGCACGGTAGTAGTCGGCGACGGCGGGGCCCAGCGGCAGCCGGAGCTTCATCCCGCGGGCCACCACGCACCAGCGCCAGGCGCTGAACACCGTGGTCAGCACGCCGATGCCGAGCGCCGCCAGCAGGGTCGGACCGTCGATCCGGCGCAGGCCGTCCACGAAGACACCGGTACCGAGGCGCCAGGTGAGCACGACGAGGATGACCACACCGGCGATCGTGCCGAAGTGCGTGCGCAGGACGCGGGAGTTGAGACGGGCCCGGACGGTACGGGAGGCGGGGCGCGCCCCGCCGTCACGGGGGCTCACGGCCGGACTCGACGTACTCGGACTCGGCGTATTCGGGCTCGGTGTGCTCGGGCTCGACGTACTCGGGCTCGCACTCGTCCGTGCCCGTGGCGCCTGAGTGCGGTCGCCGTCTCGTTCCCGCCGCGCCGCCCGCGCCGTCCGCGGCTTCATGTCGTCGCGGACGGCCGGTGACCGCTCCTCGTCCACCACCGCCTGCGCGCTCATCAGGCTCCTCCGGTGGGCCGGGCCAGTGCGAGCAGGTCGCTGTGGTGGACGACCGCGCTCAGCTCGCCCGCCGCGCAGGCCGCGAGGCGATCGCGGAGATAGGCGTCCGCGCGCGGGGCCAGTTCCGGGCGCTCCTCGACCGCCGCACCGACCCAACCGCGCAGCCACTCCGCGGTCAGCGCGGACTCGTCCGGGCCGAGGCGCCAGGCACTGGGGTGCACCCGTACCGTCGCGCCGTGCCGGGCGAAGGCGTCGCAGGCCACCGTGACCGCGTCGGGGCCGAGCAGGTCGCCGCGGCGCTGGTGGGCGTTGAACGCGGCGGCGATCTCGGCGTCCATCGGGTGCGCCGGTGTGAGTTCGACGCGTCCGACCACCGAGAGCGTCAGGAGCGCGGGGCAGCCGGCCCCGGCGCAGGCCGCGGCCAAGGCCTCGATCTCGTCGGGGGTGAGGACGTCCAGCAGTGCGGAGGCCGTCACCAGCGAGGCGCCGGCCACGGCGTCGGCGGTCAGCCGGGCGACGTCACCGCGCTGCGTCTCCACGGTGACGCGGCTGCCGTCGGCGGCCGAGCGGGGCGATCCGACGGCGGCGAAGTGGAGCAGATACGGGTCGCGGTCGTGCAGCACCCAGTGCTGGGGACCGTCGAGGCGGGGCGCGAGCCAGCGGCCCATGGAGCCGGTGCCGCAGCCGAGGTCGTGGATGACCAGGCCGTTGGCCCGTGTCGGAAGGTTCGCGAGCCGGATCCGCAGCGGGTCGAGAAGCTCGGCCGACCGGGCGGCCGCGTCGGCGGGCTCACGCAACTCCAGCCACTCGGGGGCGTAACGAGGCGTGTCGTCCTCGGGCTCACCCGCACCGCGGGTGTGGTCGCCCAGCCGAATCGTTCCTGTGTCCCGCCCCTGTACCTGCACCCGCACCACGGCTCCGGTCGTCGTCTTCTCGTCGTGCCCCAGCGAAGCCGTGGCCGTCTCCTCTTCGAGCCCTGGAATCCCCGGCGGCGTCGTGCTCGTACTCATGCCGCCCCCCTCCTGGCCTCGCTCTTCAGTCGCCCCAGGACACCCGACAGACTCCGGGCCGTGGTGGCCCAGCCGTCCAGCGAGGCCCGGCGGGCGCGCGCGGCTGCCTTCAGCCGGCGGCGCACGTCCGCCTCACCGAACCAGCCACGCAGTTCGGCGGCAAGGGCCGCGGGGTTCTCCGGCGGTACGAGCAGTCCTGGC
>NZ_JBFAHW010000245.1:0-4009 GCF_040654355.1 Streptomyces sp. NPDC050704
ATGGTCGAGACGTGTCGAGTTGTCCGTCATGCCCTCAGGCTGCTGCTCTCTCGGGGCGGCCGCAAGGGTCTGGCCGGGCGCGTCGCCCACCGGAGGCCAGCAGTTGTCGGCCCGCGTCGGTCAGCGCTACGCCGTGGCGATCCCTGGTGAACAGCGAGGCGCCGAGATCCTTCTCGAGCGCGCGGATCTGCCGGCTGAGCACCGGCTGCGCGATATGCAGCTCATCGGCGGCGCGGCCGAAGTACAACCGGTCGGCCACGGCGGCGAAGTAACGCAATCTGCGCAGGTCCAGATCCATGGCACCACCCGGTCCGGTGATGCCTTCAGGGCATCACCACGGTTAAAAGAGGTCTTGGACACCCACTCAGGCGAATGGCAACCTGAATAGGTACCTGGCTGAAGCGAATTCGGCACAAGAATTCGACATCGGAACTTGATAGCAGGGCCCAGGCCCAGAATGAGCACACCTTTTCGGATGCCCATCAATTCAATGGAGTGATCGTGGGAAAGCTCGATGGCAAGGTAGCGGTGATCACCGGCGGATCCACCGGCATGGCACTGGCCGGCGCCAAACTGTTCGTCGAGGAAGGAGCGCACGTCTTCATCCAAGCCCGGCGGCAGGAAGCACTGGACGACGCCGTCAAGCTGATCGGCCGCAACGTCACCGCCGTCCAGGGTGACGCGTCCGACCTGGACGACCTGGACCGCTTGTACGACACCGTCAAGCGAGAAAAGGGCTCGATCGACGTGCTGTGGGCCAGCGCCGGGATGGGCGAACCTGCCGTCCTCGGCGAGATCACCGAGGAACAGTTCCACAGCGCCTTCTGGCTCAACGCGCGCGGCACCCTGTTCACCGTGCAGAAGGCACTGCCGCTGATCAACGACAACGGCTCGATCTTCATGACCGGATCCAACGCCTCCCTCGGCGCATTCCCCGGCTGGAGCCTCTACGCGGGAAGCAAAGCCGTCCAGCAGGCCTGGGCCCGCGTCTGGCTCAACGAACTGCGCGACCGCAAGATCCGGGTCAACGTCCTGACCCCCGGCCAGGTCGCCACCGCCAAACAGGAAGAACTGTTCGACGAGGCAACCAAGGCCGCATTCGAGTCCCTCATCCCCCGCGCAAAGATGGGCCGCCCCGAAGAAATCGCGACCGTCGCCCTGTTCCTCGCTTCCGACGACTCCAGCTACGTCAACGGCCTGGAACTGGTCACCGACGGCGGCACCACCGCCATCTGAACCACGCGCCAGGAATGCCGCGGCAATTGGCCCAGAAACATCGCGGCCGACGCCCTGCGCCTGACCCGGCACGAACGAGACAGAGCAACACAAGCGAGAACAGAAAGAGAGACACCTCATGAGTAGCATCACCCTCATCGGTACGGGGAACATGGCCCGTACCATCGGCACACTCGCGGTGGCAGGCGGCAACACCGTCGAGGTCATGGGACGCGATCAGTCCAAGGCCGATGACCTGGCCAAGGCTCTGGGTGGCGGCGCGACGACGGGCAAGTGGGGCGCCGTCCCAGCCGGGGACATCGTCATCACGGCCCTGTTGTACGACGGTGTCGTTCCGGTCGTCGCCGAGTACGGAGACGCCCTCGCGGGCAAGGTCATCGTCGACATCAGCAACCCCTTCAACGCCACGTTCGACGGACTGGCCCACAGCGAGGAGACCTCGATCGCGCAGGAAGTCGCCAAGGTGGCCCCGGCCGGCGTCAGCGTGGTGAAGGCGTTCAACACCATCTTCCGTAATGTCCTGGAGAAGGGCCGGCCCAACGTCTTCATCGCCGGCGACAATGCGCAGGCCAAGGCAGGCGTGGCGGCATTCATCGAGAGCCTCGGGCTGCGCCCGCTGGACGTCGGCGGCCTGAAAATGGCGCACTGGCTGGAAGGAATGGGCTTGGTCACGATGGGCCTTGCCGGCAACGGGGTTGGCCACTGGGACTTCGCCCTCGGCGTCAATGAATTCACCGGCTGAGCCCCGAGGTCGAGCAGTCGGCGAACAGGGCGCCGCGCGCCCTGACAATGGTTAATGGATCACCGAATCGCTGATGTCGGATATCAATGTTGGCGAACGATCCTGCTCGAGGAGACTTTCGCGATGAAGCTCGGTTTCGTGATTCCCATGGTCGGGCCCGCCGTCAGCGGCGCCCCCTGAACCGCTCCGGGATCGGTGGAGGCTCTATGCGTTGACTCCAGCCGCCGGTTGGGGCTGGAGCTGAGCGTAGTGGTTGGTCTCGTATTGCGTCCACGTCACAGACCCATGCCTTCCACCCAGCCCCTCCGTCCGCAACCGAGCGGTGGGTGCCCCTTCGATCATGGGCCCGACCACGCCGGACCATCACCCCGACCACGGCAAGTCAGGTCAGCGCGCTACGACGCCTTGCCGGCCTCGCTGTACGAAGGCCCGGTGAGCAACCGCGGGCCCGTTGTCAGTGGCGGATGGAAGGCTGGTCGGATGAACGGAGACGAGCAACTGCTGCGCGGCCGGGTGTACGGCCACGACCACGACGACCCCGACCCCGGCCCGTTGCCGCACCGGACGTATGCCGCGCTCATAGGCGGGCCGCTGGACGGACTGCTGCTGGACATCACGGGATGGCGACCGGAGGAAGTCGACGACGGCGCCGCCCTGTCCACCGAGTTGTCGCGGTGGCCCGGCGGCCGCGCGCTGTACGACCCGCACCCCGGCGAACCCCGCACACTCGGCCCGGGTGTGATGTGCCGCTTCCACTACTCCGGCGACACACCCTGACCGTCGCCCTGACCATGACCCCGAGCACCCCGACCACGGTTGTTCAGCGCGGTACCGACGGAAGCGGACCGCGGCTCGTCCTGAGCGTCGGTCAGGTCCTGGGGAAGTCGTACGAAGTTGCCACGAGGCGAAGGCTCCGTCGGCGTAGCCGCTGCGGTAGTGCAGCAGCGCGTCAGGGACGACCGCCTCGCCGTTGCCGAGCGAGTGGGGCGGACGGGACCGCAGCCGTCGTCCGCCGTCGCGAGCGGTCCATGGCGACGATGTCCAGCACCCCCGAACCCCGGGTACAGGACATCGCCCTCATGTGAAGGGCGCTCTGTCAGCGTCGGGGTGAAGGTGTCGACCGGCAGGGCGCGGTCGGCGTCCGTGCGGACCCGGTCGGCGAGTTGGGCGAGGACCTTCCTCGGGCCCAAAGCCGATGCGGGCGGCAGGGGCGCGCAGCCGGCGGCCGGTGTCGGCAACAGAGACGAGAAGACCGCCACCTCTTACGAGGCAGCGGTCAGGCTCGTGTCATTCCTGCTCTGGGCAGGGCCGTTTGAAGGCGGGCCTTAACAGGGCGTCTTGTCGTACCAGCTGGTCGAACCGTAGTGGCCGCCCCAGAACACACAGCTGGAGTTGTACTTGATCGGGCCCGCATAGGTGCCGAACTTGCCCACATCAGCCCTGCTGTAGCCGGTCTCGTCGCCGATCCAGGCGCCGATCTCGACCGAGTTGCCGATGGCCGATCCGGTCTTGAGGGTGGTGATACAGGCAGTCGTACCGTTACGGAGCAGGTAGACCGTCGCGTTGCCCAGATTGTGCGAGCCCCGGACCGTGTATCCGCTGCCACAAACCCCCTGCGGAGTGGCCGCGCTCGCCGTGCCCGCGAGCCCGAGGGTGGCGCCCAGTGCCAGGGCCGTGCTCGCCACGCCGACGGCAGCGGCTCTGCTTTTCAGCATACTCGTTCCCCTCCCCTTAATGATCATGGACCTGACCATAGCAGCACCCGTCGTTCGAACCAACAGGGATTAGCGCACACGACCGACGGTGAGTCAGGTCGTCAAGGGCGCACTCCAGGTAGAAGCGACTGGTTCGGCGACGGCGACACCATCACCGCTCGCCGCATGCGGCGGAACCGGATCCAGGATTCGTCCTCTGCTGGGTGCGGAACCGTCGCTGCCGCGTGCGTGTTGCCAGGGGCGGGGGCGGTGCACGTACGGCTGCGGGACGCGCACCAACGCCCGGAGGCGGAGCGGCTGTTGACGCTGGCAGAGC
>NZ_JBFAHW010000246.1:0-3909 GCF_040654355.1 Streptomyces sp. NPDC050704
GCCGCCCGCGCATCGTTCGCGGGCGGCGGTGAGGTCGGCTTCCTGTGAGCTCGTGGGTGGCCGTAGGCCTTCCCCTCACCCCAAGAATGCGAGGGCGTTCTCGATTCCTCGCTCGAGGACCTCGTCGGCGAACTTCCCGTCGGAGAGCGCGCGGGACAGCTGCAGTGTCCCCACCATCATGGTGAAGAGTCCGATGGCCTTGCCGCGAGCGGCCTGCGGATCCTCGGGCGACAGCCGGGCGGCGATCTCCGTCACGGTGTCCCGTGCGCCATCGGTGTAAGCCTGCTTGGTCGCGTCTCCGCAGCGGCCGATCTCGTCGAGCAGGGCGGCGGAGGGGCATCCGGTGCTGGGGTGGTCCCGGTGCTCGGGTGACAGGTACTCGCGAATGAGGTCCTCGAGTCCCGGGCGGCCGGGCCGCGCTGTGCCGTACCTCGAGAGCTGCGTGTGCAGTTCGCCGGCCACGACATGGGCGACGAGGTCGTCCTTGGACGTGAAGTGGGCGTAGAAGGCTCCGTTGGTGAGCCCGGCATCCGCCATCAGTGTGGAGATGCCCGAGCCGTCGATGCCGTCCTGCTTGAACCGCTGGCCGGCCTTCTCGATGATGCGTTGCCGCGTCACCTGCTTGTGCTCCTTGGCGTAACGCACCACGAGCTTCCTCCATTCGCTCCGTAAGGCCGTTGCCTCGTACTCAAGACTAGTCCATGGCCTGACATGTGTAATATTACGACCGACAGGTGTTTTTGGCCACCGAATTCAGTGATCGGACGGATCGGGGTCGATGGTTCATGTTCGGAGGCGGGCGCCCGGTCCCAGTCGGGCGGTGACTTCCCGGGGGGTGAGGGTGGAATGGTCCGCGGAGCACTCGACGACGACGCGGACCGGGGCGTCGCAGTCGGTGTGGCGGACGTCCAGTAGTGGGCCCTCGGGGCCGAGGGTGTACGTCTCGCCCCACTGGGTCAGGGCCATCAGGACGGGCCACAGATCCCAGCCCTTGCGGGTCAGGCGGTATTCGTTGCGGGGGCGGCTGCCCGGCTCCTGGTACGGGACGGTCTTCAGGATGCCGGCCGCGGTCAGTTTGCGCAGGCGGTCGCTGAGGACGGCCTCCGACAGGCCGATGTGGCGGTGGAAGTCGTCGAAGCGGCGGACTCCGTTGACGGCGTCGCGCAGGATCAGCAGCATCCATTTCTCTCCGACCACGTCGAGCGTGCGCTGGACGGGGCAGTTCTCCGTACTCGCCTCAAGCCACTCCATCCCGCCATGGTACGGGCCTGGCTTCGTCATTGACAGTCAGGTGAGCCGGCAGCTAGCTTCACTTGTAAAAGTCAGATGAAAGGCGTCGGTCGTGGGACGAACACGTACGTATCAATGGGAAGATCCCGCGCTCCTGGCGGAGGCCGCCGGGCGGATGGCCGGCATCGACTTCCTGCGCGAGCTGCGGGCGGGGGGACTGCCGGGGCCGCCCGTCAACTACACCATCGACTTCACTCTGGACGAGGTGGAGCCCGGCAGGGCGGTCTTCTCGCTGACGCCGGGGGAGGAGCACTACAACCCGATCGGCAGCGTGCACGGCGGCATCTTCGCCACCCTGCTCGACTCGGCGGCGGGTTGCGCCGTCCAGTCCACCCTCCCGCAGGGCATGGCGTACACCTCGCTCGACCTGACGGTGAAGTTCCTGCGGCGGATCACCGTGGAGACGGGCACGGTGCGCGCCATCGGCACGCTCATCAGTAAGGGCCGCCAAACCGCCCTCGCCCAGGCGCAGTTGGTTGACGCGAAGGACCGTCTCCTCGCCCACGCCACCAGCAGCTGCATGCTCTTCCCGGTGCCTCCCGCCCAAGGGTGAGCACCGGCGGCGACCGGTGCCGTCCGTGCGGCGATGCCGGACGCCCTCGCCCTCGGCGCAGAACCGCGCTCGCCCGCTCTAGGCCGGGGCGCTGTCGGCGGTTTACGGGGTGTGACCGGTGCGGCGGAGGACCGGGCGCAGGACCTCGATGACGCCGGGGTCGTCCACCGTGGAGGGAATGGGTTCGTCGCGGCCGTCGGCGATGCCGCGCATCGTCTTGCGCAGGATCTTTCCCGAGCGGGTCTTGGGCAGGGCGGCGACGACCGTGACGTCCTTGAGGGAGGCGACGGCGCCGATGCGTTCGCGTACGAGCCGGACGAGTTCGGCCTCGACCTGGCCCGGTTCGCGGTCGACGCCGGCTTTCAGGACGACGAAGCCCCGCGGGATCTGTCCCTTGAGCTCGTCGGCGACGCCGATGACGGCGCATTCGGCGACGTCGGGGTGGGCGGCCAGGGCCTCCTCCATGCTGCCGGTGGACAGCCGGTGTCCGGCGACGTTGATGACGTCGTCGGTGCGGCCCATGACGAAGACGTAGCCGTCGTCGTCGAGGTGGCCGCTGTCGCCGGTGAGGTAGTAGCCGTCGAAGGCGGAGAGGTAGGAGGCGACGAAGCGGTTGTCGTCGTTCCAGAGCGTGGGGAGCGCACCGGGCGGCAGGGGGAGCTTCACGACGATCGCGCCGTCGACGCCCGCGGGCACCGGCTCGCCCGAAGGATCGAGGACGCGTACGTCCCAGCCCGGCAGCGGGCGGGTGGGGGACCCGGGCTTGAGGGGAGCGGTCTCGATGCCCACGGGGTTGGCGACGATGGGCCAGCCGGTCTCGGTCTGCCACCAGTGGTCGATCACCGGGATGCCCAGCAGGGCGCTCGCCCAGTGATACGTCTCGGGGTCGAGGCGCTCGCCGGCGAGGAAGAGGTAGCGCAGGCCGGTCAGGTCGTAGTCCGCGGCGAGCGTCCCGGTGGGGTCCTCCTTGCGGATGGCCCGGAAGGCGGTGGGCGCCGTGAACATGGTCTTGACCCGGTACTCGGCGGCGACGCGCCAGAACTGGCCCGCGTCCGGTGTGCCGACCGGCTTGCCCTCGTACAGAACCGTCGTCGCACCGGCCAGCAGGGGTGCGTAGACGATGTACGAGTGCCCGACGACCCAGCCGACGTCGGAGCCGGTGAACATCGTCTCGCCCGGGCCCACGTCGTACACGGCGCCCATCGACCAGTGCAGGGCCACCGCGTAGCCGCCGCAGTCGCGAACAACTCCCTTGGGTTTTCCGGTCGTTCCGGACGTGTAGAGGATGTAGAGGGGATCGGTGGCGGGGACGGGAACGCAGTCGGCCGGCGCCGCGGTGGCGACCAGTTCGCTCCAGTCGAGATCGTCGGGTCCCAACTCGGCGGTCTCCTGCGGGCGTTGCAGGACCACTGTCTTCTCCGGCTTGTGGACCGCGAGTTCGATCGCCCGGTCGAGCAGGGGCTTGTACGCGATGACACGCTTGCCCTCGATGCCGCAGGAGGCGGCGACGACCACCTTGGGGGCCGCGTCATCGATACGGAGGGCGAGTTCGCGCGGGGCGAACCCGCCGAAGACCACCGAGTGGACCGCGCCGATGCGCGCACAGGCCAGCATCGCGACGACGGCCTCGGGGACCATCGGCATGTAGATCACCACGCGGTCGCCGTGTCCCACGCCGAGCCGCACGAGCGCTCCGGCGAAGGCCGCCACCTCGTCCCGCAACTGCGCGTAGGTGTAGGCGCGGCGGGTGTCGGTCACGGGTGAGTCGTAGACGAGCGCGGGCTGTTCGCCGCGGCCGGCTTCGATGTGTCGGTCGAGCGCGTTGAAACAGATGTTGAGCCGGCCGTCGGGAAACCAGCGGTAGAACGGTGCGCCCGAGGAGTCCAGAGCGCGTCGCGGAGTGACATCCCAGTCGATGCCCTCTGCCGCCTTCAGCCAGAAGCTCTCCGGGTCCTCGGTACTGGCGCGGAATGGAGGGCGAAGGCGCCGGAGAGGCCGACGGCGAGCAGCTTGCCGAAGGGGTCGCGGGCGGCGAGGGAGGTGCGTACGCCGCGTTCCACGATCAG
>NZ_JBFAHW010000247.1:0-3866 GCF_040654355.1 Streptomyces sp. NPDC050704
CGACGACGTCCGGGCCGCCGAGCGAACGGTAAACAGCTGCGCGCATGAGTACTCCTGCTGTCGGTCGCACCTGCTCACAGCAGACGCGGAAGATCGCTGACGTAGAAAGGCGATGTCCGCAGGGAGCCGCGGAGCGCCAACAGCCACCACGCTAAAACCTGACACCAACGTCAGGTGCAAGTCGGGCAGCACTCGGCATGAGGCCGAGCACGCCGAGCTGGCTCTCCTCCGTGGTCCAGGCCCTCGGTCGAGTAGAGCGGAGTGTAGGGACGACACGCAGGACGTGGCAGGGAAGTCGTCACCAACGACGCCGCGCAGATCTCGAGCGAGAGGGGCGGCGAGGCCGGCCAGGTACGGGCCAGCGTCGACTTGCTCGCGCCGGGGGCGCCGATCAGCCCGTTCTCGGGCAGGCCCGGGGTGCAGCACCGAGGTCATTCGGGATGTTCTTGCGGGTGGAGGGAGCGGGCAACCCAGTTCAGGCGTTGCCCGGCGTTGTCGGTGATCAGGGCGGCGGCCTCGTGCAGGTAGCAGGAGACGTCACCGGCACAGTCCGGCTCGACCTGCTCCGCCCGGCGGGCGGCGGTACTGACCACCTGCGCGAGCATCGGCAAAGACGGCCCACCTCCCGTGCCGCGGCCGTTACCCCGATTCGCCGTGTACACGCTCACGTTCTCGGCATGAGGGGGTCTCTGCTGTTACCCCTCACAAGCGTGACTGTCTGCCGGTCTCGACTGCTGGTTTCGTGGAATGCGGCGGGCCAGAAGTGCTCCGCCCGCACAGCCTTGGGCGCGCATGCCGCTTTGCCGGAACGCCTCCGGATGACCGGGGCCCGCCCCGGGTCTCTTGAAAGGATCGTCAGTGAGTTCCCCCTCGTCCACGAAACCGGACACCTCGGCCACCGCACCCCTGACGGGTGATGGCGGCACGGCAGTGCCTGCCGGGAAGGTCAAGCTGCCGCCGGTGGTGTGGCTGCTGGGTGCCATCACCTTCATCATGGGCACCAGCGAGTTCGTCGTCTCCGGCCTGCTGCCGGAGATTTCCGGCGCTCTCGGTGTCAGCGTCTCCAGCGCCGGGACGCTGATCACCGCCTTCGCCGTCGGCATGATGATCGGCGCGCCCGTGATGTCGATTGCGACCCGGCGCCTGCCGCGTCGCTCGGCCCTGGTCGCCGCGCTGCTGGTCTTCGCCGCGGGTCACGTCGTCAGCGCGCTCAGCTCCAGCCTGGGACTCGCGCTCGTCGGCCGGGTCGCCGCCGCGCTGGGCAACGGCACCTTCTGGGCCGTGGGCGCGGTGGTGGCGACCGCCGCCGCGGGACCGGCCGCCAGCACCCGCGCCACGGGCGTCATGGTCGGCGGCATCACCCTCGCCAATATCGTCGGCGTCCCGCTCGGTACGGCAGCCGGCCAGCTGGGCGGCTGGCAGGCCCCCTTCTGGATGCTCGCCGCTCTCGCCGTGGCCGCCGCCGTGGTGGTGGCCCGCCAGCTGCCCGCCGACACAACACGCGCCGACACCTCTCTGCGCGCCGAGACGGCCGCGCTCAAGCATCCGCGCCTGTGGCTGGTCTACCTGGCCATCGCGCTCATCCAGGCCGGCATCATGGGTGCCTACAGCTACGTCGCCCCGCTGCTGACCGAGCGGGCCCACCTCGCGAGTGCCGTGGTACCGCTGGCGATGCTCGGCTTCGGCATCGGCGCCCTGGCCGGCACCACGGTCGGCGGACGCCTCGGCGACCGCCGGCCCTACACCACGCTCATCCCGGCCACCGCAGTCACGGCCGCGATCCTGGGTGCCATCACCCTGTGGGCGACCAACAGCGTCGTGGCCGTGGTCCTGGTCGTACTGCTCGGCGCAGCCGGCTTCGCCAACAACCCCATCGTCGTCGGTGAGGTCGTCCGCATCGCCGGAGCCGGCCGGTCCCTGCCCATGGCCCTGGCCACGTCCGCCTTCCAGGTCGGCATCGCCACAGGTTCCTGGCTCGGCGGCATCGCCCTGACCTCCAGCCTGGGCCTTAAAGGCCCGTCGCTGACCGGCTTCGCCTTCGCTCTCGCGGCCCTGCTGCCGCTGGGCCTGCTGGCCGCCTCCCACCGCAAGGCGGAATCAGCGCGGAGCTGACACCGGTCGGAGAGGCCGGGCCCTCCCCGTGCAGCATCCGACACCTCGATCCGAGCAAGCCGTACAAGACAGTTGGAGATCACAATGGAGCACCGTCTGCTGGGCCGGACCGGCCTGTCCGTCAGCAAGATGTGCCTGGGCGCGATGATGTTCGGCCCGTGGGGCAACCCCGACCACGACGAGGCCACCCGGACCATCCACCGCGCCCTGGACGCCGGCATCAACTTCATCGACACCGCCGACGTCTACTCCCACGGCGAGTCCGAGGAGATCGTCGGACAGGCGATCAAGGGCCGCCGGGACGACATCGTCCTGGCCACCAAGTTCCACAACCCCATGGGGGACGACCCCAACCAGCGCGGCAACTCCCGACGCTGGATCATGCGGGCCGTCGAGGACTCGCTGCGCCGGCTGGGAACCGACTACATCGACCTCTACCAGGTGCACCGGCCCTCACCCGACACGGACATCGAAGAGACCTTGGGCGCCCTGACGGACCTGGTACGCCAGGGCAAGGTCCGCTACCTCGGCTCCTCCACCTTCCCCGGCAGCCAGATCGTCGAAGCCCAGTGGGCCGCCCACGACAGGCGCCTGGAGCGGTTCGTGTGCGAACAGGCCCCGTACTCCATGCTCGTGCGAGGCATCGAGGCCGACGTCCTGCCGACCGCGGCCCGGCACGGCATGGGAGTGATCACCTACAGTCCGCTCGCCGGTGGCTGGCTCTCGGGCCGCTGGCGCCAGGACGCCGACCTGCCCACCCCGTCCCCGGCCCGGCAGCGCCTCGCCGACCGCTTCGACATGTCCCTGCCGGTCAACCAGCGAAAGCTGAAGGCGGCCGAAGCCCTCGCCCACCTGGCCGAGGACAACGGAATGACGCTGATCGAGATGGCCATCGCGTTCACGCTCAACCATCCCTCGGTCGTCTCGGTCCTCATCGGCCCGCGCACGCTCCAGCATCTGGAGACGCAACTGCCCGCGACCGACGTGGTCCTGGACCCCGCGGTCCTGGACCGCATCGACGCCATCGTCACCCCCGGCACGGTCATCAACCCGGCCGACAGCAGCTTCGCCAACCCCGCCCTGGAACCGGCGGCCCGCCGACGCTGACCAGGGACTTACACGGAACACGGAACACGGAACCAGCAAGGAGCAAGCATCCATGCGGTACCGCACACTCGGCAGCTCGGACCTTCAGGTCTCGGAGATCTCCCTCGGCTCGTGGCTTACCTACGCCGGCGGCATCGAGGCCGACGCGACCCATGCCTGCACCGAAGCGGCCTTCGACGCCGGAATCAACTTCTTCGACACCGCCAACGTCTACGGACAGGGAGCTGCCGAGACGGCCTGGGGTGAGATCCTCTCGGCCCACCCCCGCGACTCCTACATCCTGGCCACCAAGGTCTGGGGCCCGATGTCTGACGACCCGGCCGACAAGGGCCTGTCTCCCGCGCAGATCGCCAAGCAGATCGATTCCTCCCTCGCACGTCTGAAGACCGACTACGTCGACCTGTACCCGGCGTACAGCCCGACTCGTCTGTCATTAGGGCTCTGACCTGGCCTTTTTGCCTGGTCGGGGCCCTGTGTCGTGTCTGGGCACATCCCGCTTCTACCTGCGAGTTCCTGGGAGTTCCCGCGCAAGTGTGCACGCGTTGTGCACTGGGGCACGGTGCCGGGCGGTGGGTTCGATGAGCGATGTCACCGAGTCGCCGGAGGGGGCTGGCTCGGCAGCCAGTTGCCGGGTCGACTTCGTCGTC
>NZ_JBFAHW010000248.1:0-3743 GCF_040654355.1 Streptomyces sp. NPDC050704
GTGTGCCTCGGTGCGAGGCACACGCCGACGGAGCGTTCCGTACAGCCTGCTGTCACTACTCGATGGCCGGGAGCAGCCCGGTGACAGGGGCGGCGAGGTCGGTCACCTGGTGCAGCTGGTTCAGCTGGTAGAGGTCGTTCAGCCCGTTGAGGGCGGCGAGCTGGGTGGTGGCCTTCGGGATCTCGGCCTTGTGCTCCGCCGGGATGTCGCTCACAGCGAGGGAGTCGAGCTCCGCGATGGGGTTCAGCTTTTCCATCTCCGGGAGGCCGGCGGCGCTCGCGGACGGTACGGCAAAGCCCGTGACGCCGACGGCGAGACCAACGGCGGCGACGATACGTCGTGTTGAGATCATGCTTTCAGCAACGGCGGCGGGCCGCCCGCGGACACGGCCGCGCCCCGTCACTCACCCGGGAGGCGCATCGTTTCGGCTGCGCTTGCCGGGACCGCCGAGTCGGAGGAGGCTCGAAGGAGAGGCCCTGCACGGCCCGCTCCGCACCGGACCGCGGCCTTCGCCAGTGGTCCACAAGGAGGTCCATCATGGGCACAGCGGCAGGCCCCGGCTTCGACACCGAAGCTCTGCGCCGGGGCATCGAAGGCCAGGACGCGGCAGCACTCCTGTCGCTCTACGCGGACGACGCGGAGATGCGCATCGTCGACCGCAACACCCAGCCCAGTCACCCGATGGTCATGCACGGCCGCGACCAGATCCGCGAGATGCTCGAAGACGTCTACAGCCGCGACATGACCCACAAGCTGGAGGAGTGCGTGGTCCAGGCCGACCACGTCGCCTACACGGAGTCCTGTCAGTACCCCGACGGCGTCAAGGTGCTCGCCAACTCCATGATGTCGCTGCGGGACGGCAAGATCGTCGACCAGACCGTGCTGCAGGCATGGGACGAGGAATCGTAGGAACAGCGGGAGGTCGCGCGGCGGGCACGGCCCCTGTCCCCGCGCCGGAGAGCCGATCCCGCGCCTCGGTTACTGTGGAGCCGGGCCGTGACTGGCGCTGAGGTGGAGTACCACCGGGGAGCGGCCTGACCAACAGGTCCCTGCCGCGCGCCTGGGCGAATCGTTTTCCACGACGCTCAGGAGTGGCTCATGTCCCAGGCCCAGCTCATGGACGGCACCGGCCTCGCACGGCGGATCGTCGAGGAGACGGCGAAGCGGGCCGCCGATCTCACCGAACGCACCGGGGTAGCGCCCTGTCTGGCCACCGTGCTGGTGGGTGAGGACCCCGCCTCCGTCACCTACGTACGGATGAAGCAGAACCGTTCCCGCAAGGCCGGGATCGAGTCGCGGCGGGTGGCCCTGCCCGCCGCGACCACAACGGCCGAGCTGGTCCACACGCTCACCGCGCTGTCCACCGACCCCACCGTGCACGGCATCCTGTTGCAGCACCCGATGGGGTCACACATCGACGAGCGCGCCGCCTTCGAGGCGATCGCCCCGGCCAAGGACGTCGACGGGGTCACCCTCGCCTCCTTCTCCGCGACGAGCTTCGGTCTGCCCGGCTTCGCGTCGTGCACGCCCGGCGGGATCATGCGGCTCCTCGACGAGTACGACGTCGACCCGGCCGGCAGGCGTGCCGTCGTGGTCGGCCGCAGCGCGATCCTCGGCAAGCCGGTGGGCATGCTGCTGCTCGGCCGCGACGCCACGGTGACGTACTGCCACTCGCGTACCGCCGACCTGTCGTCGGTCGTGCGCGAGGCGGACATCGTGGTGGCCGCGGTGGGGCGGCCCCGGCTGATCCGCGGGGAGGACATCAAGCCGGGCGCGGTCGTGATCGACGCCGGGTACAACCCCGGCAACATCGGTGACGTCGACTTCGACAGCGCCCGCGCGCGGGCCGGGCTGATCACTCCGGTGCCGGGCGGGGTCGGCCCCATGACGATCGCCACGCTGCTCGCCCAGACCGTCGAGGCGGCCGCGCGACAGACCGGCGTCTGATCAGCGCATCCAGGCGCTGTACTCCATGACGTCCCCCGCCTTGACGGCGTACTCGGGCTGGTCCTCGGTGAAGGTGGTCTCCAGCCCGAGTACGGCGCCGGTGGCGGGGTCCAGGATCAGCATCCGGCGGCTGCCGGTCTGCTGGTACGTGTACGCCTGGCCCCGACGTCCCAGACGGTCCGTCACCTCTCCGACGGGGTCCAGCCCCTTCGCGTCGGCCAGGATCCGGGCCAGCGCGGCGGACTCGCGGGCTCCCGGCGTCCAGTTGTCGAGCAACTCCCTAGTGGCGTCCAGGAGTTGAGAGGTGTCCATGACGCTGAGGCCGTCCAGCTCCTCCAGATAGGCGTACAGGCGCTTCGCGTCGTGTGGCGGCCGCGCCTGCGGCGGGGCGTCGCTCCAACTCGGCGGGTAGGTCTGCCTGCTGAGGACATGCCCGTCCTCGACCGTGCGCGGGTCGCCGCCGGGATCGGTGATGACCGGCTTGCCCGGATGGCGCGGATCGGTCGCGACGACGAGTTCGGTGCGGCTGTCGTCCGCGTGCCAGCGGACGATGCGCTCTTCGGGGAGCGTGACCGGCCGCTCGGCGTCCGGCCCCTCGGTCATGCTCAGACTCCACGACTGCACGTGGGTGCCCTGACGCAGGCGCGGCGAACCGTCGGCCGCGGCGGCCCCGGCACGCTCGGCGAGCCGTTCCAGGGGTACGGGCGTGGAGCCGGCCAGTGGCGTCAGCGGGCGGGGTGCGGCCACGGCGGGGGTGGTGCTCGGACCCGCGAGGAGCAGGGCGAGCGCGGTCACGGCGACGACGGCGGCTGTCGCGAGGGTCCAGACCAGACGCGGACGCCGGGGCCACAATTTCGTACGGCCGGGACTCCAGCACGTACGACGGGTGCGCAGGAGTTCGTTGAGGCGGCGCTCGGCGTCGTGGTCCAGTGGGCCGTCGCCGAAGTAGGGGGCGTCGGAGGTCACCGGATTGGCGCGGCGCAGCAGTTCGAGTTCGTCAGCCATGGCCGTGCTCCTTCGGGGTGTCGCGGCGGGGCGTTCCGGTGCCCTGGGTCACGGTGATCCGCATGCGGTCGATCTCGGCTCTCAGCCGGTGGCGGGCGCGGTGCAGGCGCATCGCCGCCGCCCGGCTGCCGCAGCCGAGGGCCACGGCGACCTCGTCGATGCCGAGTTCCTCCCAGGCGGTGAGCCGCAGGACCTCCTGGTCGGCCGGGGAGAGCCGGGCCAGCGCGTCGTGCACCCACGATCCGGGCCGCTCGGAGTCGGGGCTGTCGACCGTCTGCCTGCCGTTCGCGCTCTCGTCGTGGCCGAGCCTGTCGAGCAGGCGCCGGTGGCGTCCGTAGCCGCGTACGGCGTTGGACAGGCAGTTGCGTGCCACGCCGTACAGCCAGGGAAGCGGGGACTCGGGCAGGTCGGACCGGCGCCGCCAGGCGACCGTGAACACCTCCGCCACCACTTCCTCTACTTCGCTCGGTCGGCCGTCCAGTCGCCGCGCGACATAGCGGCTGACCGCCCAGTAGTGCTCGCGGTAGGCAGCGGCGAAGGTCTCGTCGTTGCTCATGTTTCGTTGGTGTCCGGCAGGCTCGCGATCGTCACACCTGTTTCCGTGATTCTTGTCGCCCGGCTCAAGTGTGACGCCGGATCGGGCCGCGGACACAAGCGGGACATGGAGAGCAACACTGTCACCACGGCGCTCGCGCCCCCACCTCCGCGCCGTCGGCCGGGATTCGCCGCCGTCCGCTGGCTGACGACCACGGATCACAAGACGATCGGCACGTTGTATCTGGTCACGTCGT
>NZ_JBFAHW010000249.1:0-3526 GCF_040654355.1 Streptomyces sp. NPDC050704
TCGAACTCATCGGCGGCGTCCGCTTCCCCGCCATCGGCGACCTCCCCTACCTCCTCACCCTCGCCGGACACGGCTTCTACTGGTTCCGACTCCGCAAGGACGCCCTGTAGAAAACCAGGTGGAAGCCGCGTAGAACGGGGGCGGGGCAACGGTTTCCCCCGCCCCGCCCTGGGCACGCATCAGTAACACCCCGACGCCGGGGAAAGGACGCGACGCCATGTCGGAAGCCGTCACCCGCTCCACGCACTCCGCTGCGACAAGCCCCGGCCTCCTCGCGTCCCTCGATCCGCTGTTGCGCGAGTGGCTGCCACGGCAGCGCTGGTTCGCGGGCAAGGGCCGTCCCGTCACCGGGTTCTCGCTGGTCACGGCCACGGAGCTGCTGCCGTGGGACGCGAAGCTGGGGCTGCTGCACCTGCTCGTGCGGGCGCATCAGCCGCTGGCGCCCACGCACGGGGCCCCCGCGCATCCGGCCGACTGCTACCAGATCCTGATCGGCGTGCGCGAGACGCTGCCGCCACGGCTGGCGCCCGCGCTGATCGGTCACCCGAAGGAAGGTCCACTGGCCGGGCGGACCGTGTACGAGGCCCTGCACGACCAGCGGCTCGCCGATGTGCTCCTGGAGGCGCTGCGCTCTCGGGCGCGCGTCGGCGAGGTGCGCTTCGAGCGGGACATGCGCCAGGAGATCCGGGCCGACCTCGTGCCGCGGCTGGTGACGGCCGAGCAGTCAAACTCGTCTCTCGTCTACGGAGATACGTTCATTCTGAAGCTCCTGCGCCGGGTCGTGCCCGGGGTCAACCCCGACCTGGAGCTGCCGCTGGCGCTGGCCCGCGAGGGCTGCCCGCGGGTCCCCGCGCCCGCCGGGTGGATACTCGCCGACCTGGCCGGCGACACATACGTACTGGGGGCGCTGCAGCCCTTCGTCCAGGGCGCGACGGACGGCTGGGACCTCGCGCTGCGCGAGCTCGCCAAGGGTGCGGACTTCAGCGATGAGGCGCGGGCCCTCGGCCGGGCCACCGCCGAGGTGCACACGGCCCTGGCCCGGGCGCTGCCGGTGGTGACCGTGGGACGCGGGCCGATGGAACTGCTCGTGGACGGCATGATCGAACGGCTGGAGGCGGCCGTCCAGGCGGTGCCCGCGCTGCGGCCGTACGCGCCCGGTCTGCGCTCCGCCTTCGAGGCGCTCGGTGAGCTGGCGGCCGAGGGCGAGACGTGGACGGCACAGCGGATACACGGGGACCTGCACCTCGGGCAGTGTCTGCGCTCCCCGTCCGGCAGCTGGTCGCTGATCGACTTCGAGGGCGAGCCCTCGAAGCCGCTCACCGAGCGCCGGCTGCCGCAGCCGACCGCGCGGGACGTGGCCGGCATGCTCCGCTCCTTCGACTACGCGGCGCACTCGCACAGCTCCGTCGCGCCCGGCTGGGCCGATGCCTGCCGGGCCGCGTACTGCTCCGGGTACGCCGAGGTCAGCGGGCACGACCCGCGTACGGATCCGGTGCTGCTTCGCGCGTACGAGACCGACAAGGCGATCTACGAAGTCGTGTACGAGGCGCGGCACCGGCCCGACTGGCTGCCTGTGCCGATGGCGGCGATCCACCGCCTGGCCCTCTCCGAAGCGACCTGATCCGCCCGCTCTCCCGATCTCCCACACCTGCCGAGGAACACCTGTTGAGGAGGCTCCGCCCGTGACGCCCCGCCCGAACCCGCCCGCCAAGAAGCCGAAGAGCGCGAAGGCCAAGGCCACCGGCAAGGCCGCCAAGGTCAAGCCCACGGCCGCAGAGAACGTGCCCGAGCCGGCCGAGGTGCCGGTGGAGGACGTTCCGGACGTGCGGGACCTGGGGCATCCGGCCGTGCTGGACCGTGGTGACCGCGAGCGGCTGCTCGGGGGCGCGCATCATGATCCGCACGCCATCCTCGGGGCCCATCTCGTGTCCGGCGGTGTGGTCTTTCGCGTCCTGCGGCCGTACGCGCTGTCCGTGACCGTCGTCACCGAGGAGCTGCGGGCCGAGCTGCACGACGACGGGGAGGGGTTCTTCTCCACCGTGCTGCCGCTGCGGGAGGTGCCGGAGTACCGGCTGCTGGTGGAGTACGAGGGAACGGTCCAGGACGTCGAGGACGCGTACCGGTTCCTGCCCGCGCTCGGTGACCTCGATCTGCACCTGTTCGGCGAGGGGCGGCACGAGCAGCTCTGGACGGCGCTCGGTGCCGAGCCGATGGTGCACCAGGGCGTCACCGGCACCCGCTTCTCGGTCTGGGCGCCCAACGCCCGTGGTGTGCGGATCGCCGGGACCTTCAACTTCTGGGACGCGACCGCGTTCCCCATGCGGTCGCTGGGCTCCTCCGGGGTGTGGGAGCTGTTCGTCCCGGGGATCGGCGAGGGCGAGCTCTACAAGTTCGAGATCACCCGGCCCGACGGTTCCAAGACCATGCGGGCGGATCCGATGGCCCGGCGTACCGAGGTGCCGCCCGCCACCTCCTCCGTCGTACACGCGTCGCGCCACGAGTGGCAGGACGAGGAGTGGATGGCGCGCCGGGCCGACCGGCCGGCCCACGAGTCGCCGTTCTCGGTGTACGAGGTCCATCTGGCGTCCTGGCGACCGGGCCTGACGTATCGTCAGCTCGCCGACCAACTCCCCGCCTACGTCTCCGACCTGGGCTTCACCCACGTGGAGCTGATGCCGGTCGCCGAACACCCCTTCGGCGGCTCCTGGGGCTACCAGGTCACCGGCTTCTACGCGCCGACCGCCCGCCTCGGCACACCGGACGACTTCAAGTACCTGGTCGACGCGCTGCACCGGGCCGGCATCGGCGTGATCATGGACTGGGTGCCGGCCCACTTCCCGCGCGACGACTGGGCACTGGCCGAGTTCGACGGACGCCCGCTGTACGAGCACGAGGACCCACTGCGCGCCGCCCACCCCGACTGGGGAACCCTGGAGTTCGACTACGGCCGCCGCGAGGTACGCAACTTCCTCGTCGCCAACGCCGTGTACTGGTGCGAGGAGTTCCACATCGACGGCCTGCGCGTCGACGCCGTCGCCTCCATGCTCTACCTCGACTACTCCCGCGAAGCCGGACAGTGGACCCCCAACGTGCACGGTGGACGCGAGAACCTGGACGCGGTCGCCTTCCTCCAGGAGATGAACGCGACGGTGTACCGGCGTGAGCCCGGTGTCGTCACCATCGCCGAGGAGTCGACGGCCTGGGACGGGGTCACGCGCGCCACCCACCACATCGGGCCCGGCGGCTTCGGCGGGCTCGGGTTCGGGCTGAAGTGGAACATGGGGTGGATGCACGACTCGCTCGGATACGTCTCCCACGAGCCGGTCCACCGCAAGTACCACCACCACGAGATGACGTTCTCGATGGTGTACGCGTACAGCGAGAACTACGTGCTGCCGATCTCCCACGACGAAGTGGTCCACGGCAAAGGGTCGCTGGTGTCCAAGATGCCGGGCGACTGGTGGCAGCAGCGCGCCACCCTGCGCTCCTACCTCGGCTTCATGTGGGCCCACCCCGGCAAGCAACT
>NZ_JBFAHW010000250.1:0-3512 GCF_040654355.1 Streptomyces sp. NPDC050704
GCTTCAGCCTTCATCGACGTCGCCGCCGAAGAGCGCCAGCCGTGTGGCGTGGTGGCGTTCGGCGCCCCGACGACGGAGGCGGTCCCGACGCGGCCCCCGCCTGGCGCGCCATGGGCCACTGCCTGCTCCTGGACGGCACGGATGGCATCGACGTTCGGCGCGGGAAGGGCCGATGTCGCGTGAGCCGGGGTGGCCAGGGCCACCATGGCGACACCCGTTGCCAGAAACTTGCTTGTCTGATGCGCATGCTTGGCTTTCTCAGCCAGGGGATTGTCATGTGGCGAAGGCGCACCGGGTCCGGGACGCCTCGCCGGAATCAGAGTCTGTGCCTCAGGTCCGACACGGTCCGAAGTCCCTCTGCGCGTCGGGCGCATCCTGAAAAAGGGGCGCGAACTGCCCGACCGGCCAGGCAGGCAGGGGCGTGGGGAGATACGAACCGAGCTGACAGGCCATGAGGAAGTCATCCTGTGCTCGGGCTTGCTCACCAGGCTGGTGCACTTCACCGTGGCCGCCGAAAGTCGGCCCGGTATGGAGGCAAGCGAGCATGCGGCGAGGCGACTTGGGGCTGTCCGCAGTGCCCTACCGCGGCGTCGCCAGCGTACGCCGCAGCCAGTTGAGCCGGGCGGCGCGCGCGTCGCGGGACAGGTTGGCGGTGACGCCGAAGAAGTCGAAACCGTGGAAGCCGCCGGGAAACACGTGGAGTTCGGCGTCACCGCCGGCCTCCCAGATCCGCGTGGCGAAGGTGACCACCTCGTCGCGGAGCATCTCGACGGCGCCGACCTCGAGATAGGTCGGTGGCAGCCCGGACACATCCTCGGCCCGGGCAGGAGCGGCGCAGGAGGGCACGGCCGGTGTGCCGCAGTGGTCGCCGAGGACGTGGTTCCAGGCGGCCGCGTTCGTCGCTGGGTTCCAGCCCCCCAGGTGGGCCAGTTGGGCCGCCGGCGGGGTGTTGTTGCGGTCGTCGAGCATGGGGCAGACCAGCATCTGCCCCAGCGGCCGCGGGTCCAGGCGATCACGCAGACGCAGGGACAGGCCGCCCGCCAATGCGCCGCCACCGCTCAGCCCGAGGAGGACGATCCGCTCCGGGTCGACACCGAGGTCCAGGGCATTGGCCGTGACCCACGTCAGAGCCGTCAGGCAGTCCTCCAGCGCGGCCGGATGAGGATGCTCGGGAGCCAGTCGGTACTCGACGGAGACCACGGCAGCGCTTACCTCCTTGGCCAACTGCAGGACGTAGTCCAGGTTCTGCCGTGCGTGACCCATCACCATGCCGCCGCCGTGCAGGTAGTACAGCACAGGCACGCGACCGACGGCCCCCGCAGGCCGGCACACCAGCAAGGACACGTCGGCCGTGCCCTCCGCCGTGGAGGCCACGTGCTCCTCGATGGTGAAAGCGCCGCTCCCGCGCAGGTCGTCAAGGGTCGGGAACGCAGCGGCGGCGGCACGCCGCTCCTTGATGAACTCGTGTGTCAGGTCGATGCGCAGGCTGTCGAGGTCGACTGCTGCTGCGATTTCGGGGTCGATGGGCGGCACTACGGCAGACATGGGTGGTTCCTGGATTCTGTGGAGGTGGGCCGGGAACGGCGATCATGTGCCGTGCGCGGACGGAGCACGAAGCCCGCTTGCCACCTTGGCAAGAGGGTGCCGGTCGGCCGTACCCACCGGCGAACGACCGCCGAGTCCCGACCCACTTTCAGCTGATCCCGGCGGCTCCGCCGGCCTCGTCCCATGTCTTGAGGCGCACGCGCTCGCCCTGGGCGCCGAAGAGGCTGAGGAATTCGACGGGTTGATCGCCCGCGTTGCTGAAGGCATGCGGTAGTCGCGTGTCGAATTCGGCTGCCTCCCCTGCCTGGACGACGAGTTCCGCCCCGCCTGCCGTGATGCGCAGCCGTCCGAACAGGACGTAGATCCAGTTGAAACCCTGGTGAGTGTTCAACGCGGGTGCCTCCGCGGCTGCCGGTCCCATCGGCAGGACGTGCTTGTGGGCATGCGGCCCGCCGTAGTGGCGCACCAAAGGGATCACCGTGCGGCCCTGCTGGGGTACGGCGACCGGGCGCAGGTGGATACGGGGGTCGCCCGTCTGCGGGGCGCCCACCAGCTCGTCCAGCGGCACGTTGTACGCGGCCGCCAGGGGCAGCAGCAGATCAAGGGTGTATTTGCGCTTCCCGGACTCCAGCCTGGACAGCGTGCTCGGGGAGATGCCGCTGATGGCGCTGATGTCGTCCAGGGTGGCGTGGCGCTCCTGCCGAAGGGCCCGCAGACGCCCGCCGACCGAACGCAGGACACCGTCTACCTCATCGTGGTTCACCCGCGCATCTTGCCGGGTCGGCAAGCGGCCTTGGACTGGCAGGGCGGCCGGTCGCAAGATCACCGGCGACGGAAGGGAATCACCATGACGAACGAACAGCCCCTCTACGACGCCGTCGTCATCGGCGCCGGCGCGGCCGGTCTCAACGCGGCGCTCACCCTCGGGCGAGCCCGCCGCTCCGTGCTGGTCGTCGACGCCGGACAGCAGCGCAACGCACCCGCACGGTCCATCCACAACTACCTGGGGCATGAGGGCATCGCCCCAGCCGATTTCCTTGACCTCGCACGGCGCGAGATCCACCGCTTCGGAGTCGAGTGCGTCACGGCCTCAGTGGTCGCCGCGGCGCGTGAGACGGATGCCCACTTCGGCCTTGAACTCGACAACGGCGCCACCGTACGAGCGCGTCGGCTGCTCCTGGCCACCGGACTGGTGGACGAACTTCCCGACGTGCCCGGCGTGGCCGAGCGCTGGACACGCGAAGTACTGCACTGCCCGTACTGCCACGGATGGGAAGTGCGGGATCAGCCCATCGGCGTCCTGGCCACGACCGCGGCGGGAGTGGAACAGGCGCTGCTCTGGACCCAGTGGAGCGACAAGATCACCCTGCTCATGCACACGGGGCCGCTCCTCGACGACACGGCACGGGCACGCCTGAACGCCCGCTCGGTGGACGTAGTGGAAGGGAAGGTGGCAGCCCTGGACGTCGTGGACGACCGGCTGGCGGCGGCACTGCTCACCGGCGGCAGGCGCGTGGACCTCACGCATCTCGTGGTCGCGCCCCGCTTCACCGCCCGCGTCACAGGGCTGGCCGGGCTGGGCCTGGAAATCACGGACTGGGAGATGTTCGGGCAGGTCGCCGGCACTTACGTGGCCGCGAACGCGCAAGGTGCGACCAACGTGACCGGAGTGTTCGCGGCGGGCAATGTCACCAGCGTCACCGAGACGGTGATCGGCTCTGCGGCCGCCGGACTGAAGGCAGCGGCCGGACTGAACCTCGACCTCATCGCCGAAGACACCCGGCGAGCCGTCGCGACTTGACGGCCGGCCCGATGCCGGCAGGAGAAGTGGCATCTTCGTCGTCGGTTCCCGAGTGTTGGCAACCCGAGGATTTGGCCGGGCGACGCAGTGTGCCGACCGCCGCAGCCGAGCACGAGCAAGTGCCGCTTTGAGCGGGTGCCGCAGACAGTGGTGGTCCACGGCCGCT
>NZ_JBFAHW010000251.1:0-3222 GCF_040654355.1 Streptomyces sp. NPDC050704
GCGGTCCAGCATGGCGTCCCGGAGAGGGAGTTCGAAGTCGCCGTACGAGACGGTGAGAAAACAGGTCAGCCCGTCGAAGACCGAAGTCTCATCGGGCCAGGAAAAGGACAAACCGGTGCAGACAACGGTTGCGTCAGTCATGAGAATCCCGTGGGTGTCGTCGCCGACCCGGCCGGGAACACCAGCACAGCAGCGCGACTACGGCGGCCTCGAAAGCCGTACGGGTCGATGCGTGCCAGGTCAGCGTGGATGTTCGGTGAACGAGACCCGCAGGCGACACACGTCGGCGATAACCGTCAACGACGCGGTGCGGCGAGTCTGGACCGAGCGGTCATCCTCACTGACCTGCCATGCGAATCCTCCCTGAAATCGGGGGAGTTGATAGAGGTACATGCACCATACCACCGTCCGCGGCCCATTCGACGGTACTGCCGGCCGCAGGGCCGAGAGCGGATGACTGAGAGGCCGGAGAGCTGCGGGGGAGTGTCCGGGTGGCGCCGGCTCCGGTGTCCGTGCCGAAGCCGGGGCCCCGCCCCTGCCCTTCCTTGAGCTCCTTGGGCTTGGGCTCCTCGCGACCGCACGGCTACTCCGTGGCCTCCGGGCGCCTGACACTGATGCGGCTCAGGGCCAGGAGTGTCGCGTCGTCGGTGCGGTGCGGGATGAGGAACGGGATCGATCCGCCGGATCCCGCCGTCCCACATATAGACCATCGTTCCGGTTGCGAGTGCTTGTAGGCCAAGGAGGAGGTGGTCCCGAGCCTTCTACCGCCATGCTTGAGACGCACCGCGGCTACGCCATCGTCCGATTCCTGACTAGCCCTGTGACCGGCCATTTTGTCTCCGTCGCCGGTCTTCCCTCCGCGGGAGCCGACATCCCGGCCGTACGCGTCCGCGCCACCGCAGGCGCGATCGTCGGTCCAGCGACAGCCCATCGCGGCCGCCCGGGTTACATCATCGTCACCGGCCGAGAACCGGACACCGTCGAAGACCAAGCAGCCCGGATCCTGCGCCAGATCACCGTCACCGTCGACTCCGCGAGCCCGACATGGCCCACCCGCCGGATGCGGACCGGGACCAGCAGATCACCAGCGCAGCCGACTTCGACCGGATCTTTCTCAGCAAGGGCAGCGAGAGCGCCTTCACTAAGATCGCGCGCTCGCCGCGAGGTAGCCAGAAGTCAGACGGCGCCGGGCCTCTGAGCTGTCTGGCGAGCCATCCGTGTGGTCCCGGCGCTGTCCCGCCGATGGGGCCCCGTAAGTTGTCGGCGAGGGGTCTGTCCTGGGTTCTCAGAATGGGGTGGTCATCAATGACCGTGGAGTCGATACCGGTGCAGGCCGCGCCGAAGTCGCTGGTGTGGCAAGGCGACGAACTGGTCTCCGCGGCCGGGGGTGGTCAGGGCTCGGGCCACGACGGGGTGGAGCGGGAGGAGGCCTTCGCGGAGAGCTTTTTCTTCGACACCGGGACCACCTCGGCCTCGGGCCGGTACTCCGCGCTGTACCAGGAGCGCGGCATCGAGGGGCTGCTGCTCGAACGAGGACGGGTCGTGCGTGAGCTGATCCGCAGCGACGAGCTGGCGGGGGACTACGACTACCCGCTCGCCCTGGGCGCGTTGAGTGACGGGCGCGAGGTCGTCGTGCACTGCCCCGACGAGTACAACGTGCTCCAGATCGAGGACGCGGCCAGCGGCGAGCGGCTGACTGCCGGCGAGCGCGAGCCGCAGGACGTCTTCCACTCCAGGCTCAGTCTGAGCCCGGACGGCCGGTACCTGCTCGCGGTCGGATGGTTCTGGCATCCCGTCGGGACCGCCATGGTCTACGACACGGCACTCGCGCTCACCGACCCCGCCACTTTGGACGGCGAGGGTCTGCTGCCGGGACAGGCGGCCATGAACGGCGAGGTGACAGCGGGCTGCTGGCTCGACGCCGATCGGCTGGTACTGGCGACGGAGGGGACGGGGACGGAATCGTGGGCCAACAAAGAGGAACCCGCACTTCCGCCTCGCCACCTCGGCGTGTGGTCGATGTCCGAGGGACGATGGCTGCACCGCAACCCGCTCGCCGATGCCGAACCGGGTGTCCTGCTCCTGCCCCGCGGCGATCAAGTGGTCTCTTTCCTCGGCCACCCGCGACTGCTCGACACGGCCACCGGGCGCCTCGTCGCGGAATGGCCCGAGGTCGGCTTCCCTGTCAAGAGCACCTGCTTCGGCGCCGATGCCTCTCCCGTGGCCGCCCTCCACCCCGACGGCACCCGGCTGGCCGTCGCGCAGGCGGAAAGCATCGCCCTCATCACGCTCCCGTGATCCAGCTCGCTGCGCGAAGCATGTCGTGCGCACCGAATCCTGGATGTGCCCATCCGCTGCGCAATCTCAGCGGTGCCCGCTGTCGCAGCCGCCGCGACCGGCGAATGCGCAGGTCACGAGATCCCTTGCTGACACAAGCGCGGATTTGCCAATCCACTGTTAACGAAGTCCCGCCAGTGTCCTGCGCCAGAGATCCGTCACTTCCCGCTTTGCACGGGGGCGCTGAGGGCTTCGAGGGCTATCGCCGGATGTCTCAGTGGTCTGGCGTGAGCCGGAGACGTCCGAGGGAGCGCGCATCTGCGAGCCATTCGTCGGCCTCGTGAGCGGCGATGAGCGCGGTCGGTCCGGCTCGCAGCCCGGGTTCGAAGCGACGGCAGTCGACTGTGAATGTCTGCAGGTCGTCGGAGCTGGCGAGCAGGGTCCATTGCCGGTCGACCGGCGGAAGGCGGGCAGCAAACACCATCTGATCTGCGACGGCAGGGGCACCCCACTGAGTGGTGTGCATCGTGAAGTTGCTGGTCACGGACCTGGTGTGAGGGTCGGGAGAGCTACTCGCGCTGGTGGTCGGCCGGTGTCCACGGCGAGGATCGTCTGACATGTCGTTGGGAGCCGTCCTCGGTTTGTGCTGCGCCGACCGCTGTGCCGCCCTTACGAGCCGGGGCCGGGCCGGTACGCCGGGAGAGCGTGGGAGGGTGCGAGGGTGGGGATGCGGGAGCTGGAGCGGACCACGGCTCGCCGGAGTGAACTGGACGCGCTCGCTGCGCAGTTGGCCAAGCAGTTGCAGGGTGTCCAGGCCGAGAGGGCGGAGCTCGTGAGCGCCGGGTCCTGAACCGGCTGGCCGAGCGGGACCGGGCCGCGGCGGAGGCCGCCGCGGCCGTCGCCCCGACGCCCGCCCGGGAGGAGGCTGACCCGGACGAAGCATGC
>NZ_JBFAHW010000252.1:0-3115 GCF_040654355.1 Streptomyces sp. NPDC050704
TCCGTTCTGGTTGCTGTTGCGTACGTAGAGCCGGATGTTGGTGGTGGCGACGTTGGCCGACGGTCGGTAGACGACCGGCGCCGCCGTGTTGATCGTCTGGTAGGGCATGATGTCGATCCAGGCGTTCTGGCCGGCGCTCCACCGCTGCACCTTCCAGTGGGTGGTCATCCAGGTGCAGCAGTTGTCCTGCTGGATGGTGAAGGCGAACCGCTCGTAGTCGGCGCCGAGATCGAACTGCACCCAGGACTCGTTCACGGTGGAGCCGGCCTCGCCGGTCTCGGTGACGCCGTCCCACAGCTTGCCCAGGCCGCTGTCCCAGGCACTGCGCTGCGACACGGTGGAGTGGTCGGCCAGGTTCTCCCTGGGCACCTTCCACCGCAGCGCGGCGTACGCCGGTTCCAGGCCCGCCTGGTTCATGATGGTCCGCGCCTCGGCCGGCCAGGCACCGTCTGTCACCACGTGCGGTGGCCCGTCGCCGTCGTAGATGGCCCCGCCGAGCCAGTTGTCGGCGAAGTCGGTGTAGTTGTGCGACGCGTACACCGACAGGGGCTGGCGGTAACGCGGGGAGAAGTCGAACCGCCCGCCCTTTCCGACGTTGTAGTCCCAGCGGGTCTGGTGACTCTGGTTGTCGCTGTAGTAGTTCGCGGTCGACGTCGAGTGGTGCACGTGGTTGTGGCTGACCACGCTGCCCGGCCACGACCCGAACGAGTAGACGGCCCCCGAGTCGTGCACCCCCCAGGGCTGCTTGGACGTGGCGTTGTACACCTCGTTGTGGCGGAACGTCGTCTTGCCGATCCCGTCCACCCCGTCGAGGAGGCTGGTCTCCTCCGCCTTGCGCTGATGGAAGCCGCTGTATGCGGTGTCGTAGACGAGGTTGTGGGTGACTGCCACGTTGTAGGTGTTCATCAGGCTGATCCCGGTCGCCGGGAAGAAGTCGTCACCGGTGTCGGTCACGACGTTGTTGCTGATCGTCACGTTCTTGGTGCGCTGGGCGCCGTTGACGTGTACGTCCATCCACCGGCCGGCGATGATCCCGGCGGCGGTCAGGTTGTGGAAGAGGTTGCCGGTGACGGTGACGTCCTCGGCTCCGGTCAGCAGCTGCAGTCCGCCGCTGCCCATCTTGCGCACGGTGTTGTCGGTGAAGGTGATGCCGCGGGTGTTGGTCAGCTTGATCTGACCGGGCACCTCGCCGCCGTAGCCGTCCTGGTTCGGATCCTTGAAGGGGTCGTCCGCGTACTGCGCCTCCGCCTGCGAGCCGCCGATGAACCGGTCGCGAGGCAGCAGCCAGTTGCCGTGCTCGAACGTGATGCCGTCGAACGCGATGGCGCTCGCCTTCGCGGACGGGCCGGCCCCGGCCACGTTCACCAGCGTCTCCACCACCGGCGCGTACGCCCCGGCCTGGTTGACGTCCTCTCCCGCCCGCGGGTAGTAGTACACCTTGTTCGTCGCCCGGTTCAGGTACCACTCGCCGGGGGAGTCCAGCTCCTCGAACGCGTTGAGCACGTAGAACGTGTCGTCGTAGTCGAGCGAGAAGCCGTCGTCGCGGTTCAGCCGCGCCTGGAAGTGCGGCTGCGCCAGGCGCACCCGCTTGTTGGCGCCGTTTGTGCTGATGTCCGCGACGGGGAAGTAGTCGATCTTGAAGCCGATCGCGATGTGCAGCAGCCGAATGTCGCGGACGTTGGTGTACGCCGGAACGCCGGCCGCCGGGAACTGCACACCGTCGTAGGAGCGGGTCGGCCGCTCCGGGTTGGCCGGTGGGTTGGGGATCGATGCCTCGTCGAAGAAGCCGTTGCCCACGATGCCCTTGCCCATCGCCAGCTGAGCCCGCCGGTCGCCGACGTAGAGCTGCCGGAAGTAGTCGGCGTAGCCCGCCGACTCCGGTACGTCGGCCACGAAGTAAGGCTGGTCGGTTACCCGCTTCCAGCCCGTGACGGCCTTACCGCCGTCAATGATGGGTGTCTCACCCGGATACGCCTGGTAGACGACCTTGAACCCGTTGGAACCCGAGTCCGCCTCGGTCAGGTTGAAGGTGGCCGTCCGGGTATGCCGGCCCCCGCGCAGGCAGACGCCGAGGTCGGCCCGCATGTCCTTGTTGAGCTCGTGCTGTCGGATGTGGTCCCGCGCCCGCTCCAAGGTCGCCCAGGGGCGATCCGATGAGGTTCCGGCGTTACCGTCACTGCCCGACGCGGAGACGTAGAAGGTGCACGCCGCTGCCGCCTCCGCCGTACCACCGACCACCAGCCCAGCAGCCAGCACGACCGCCGCCACGGCGCCCGCGACCACTCTGTGTTTACTCATCAACTCCACTTTCGACTTGTGCAGGGGACGGGGGTGCACGCAGATGGCGGCCGCGCAGTCCCGCCGACCATCAACTGGGTCAATAGAGGATCACCCATGGGAAATGAACCAGAAACATTGAGCGAACAGGAGCGCACAGTAGCCGGTGACCAAGCGCACATCAAGGGGGTTCACTCGGGTAACTTGAAGACGTTCTCGCCGCCGCTTTCGGGTGGGCGCTTGTCTCTTGACGTGGACCTTCTAGCCACTACGGTGAGCCTGCCATGAGGCGGCAGTCTGGTGAGGCTTCGCCTTAAGGCGTTCCACTCCTCCGAAATGAAACATACGCATCTGAGGTGCTAGGTGGCTGAGTATTCCGCCCAGATCACGGTGAACGACCCGGTCCAGCTGGACCGGGTGCCCGCGACGCCTGCGGTCGACACCCACATCCATCTGTGGGACCGAGGCCGGCATGGGTACCCGTGGCTCGATCGGTGGACACGGCCCGGATCATCACTCGAATCCCGGACACGCCAGAGAAACGGGACTTCGTCGAGGGCACAACGTTAGGCATTGAAACCTTGGTTGATGGTCCAGAGTTGTCCCTGTAAACCTGGACGCCTCCAGAGACGAGCCACTTCCAGGAGCTGCTCGCGCCACTCGACCTGACCGGGCAGGTGGTGACATCGCGACGCGCTACGGCAAGACCCCGGAAAGCCACCTCGCCGGGCTTCACCTGCGTTGCGCCGGGCCGGCCCGCGGGCTCAGGTGCGGGCGGCCGCCAGGCAGGCGAGGGCGGCGATGATGACGGCGACGCGGACGTAGTGGAAGCGGTCCC
>NZ_JBFAHW010000253.1:0-3082 GCF_040654355.1 Streptomyces sp. NPDC050704
CTACGCCATGGTCATCGGCCGCCGACCGGCACGAGTACCCAACTCGACATTCACACCAGACCTGTGACCTGCGACCTCACGATGCACACCGCTCACTCTTCCAAGGGCTCCTGGGGCTCCTGACGCGGCCAGACACCGACGCGCGGGCATGATGAGAGCACGCAGGGGCAGTTCACCTTCGCCCCTGCGTGATGTGCCGGTCCTCGCACCACCCTCCTCGCCCGGTTTCCGCGGGCCTCTACGTCACCGGCTCCGTGCGCTCCGTCCCCGTGTCGAGTCCGGCCTTCTCGGCTTCCTTGCTCGTCGGCAGATGGCGCAGCCGCGTTCCGGCGAGCAGGGCGGCGGCGAGGACGGTCGCGCTGGCCACGGCGGCGGTCAGGCCGAGGCCGTGGCTGAATGCCTCGCGGGCCGCAGTGAGCAGTGGGGTGGCGAGGTTCTCCGGCAGGCCGGCGGCGGCCTCTTTCGCGCCGCCGAGAGCGGACAGCGCGGCGTCCGCGTCGGCCTGGGACAGGCCGTCGGGCAGCCGGTCCGAGAGCTGGGCCCGGTAGGCGGCGGTGCCGATGGTGCCAAGGACGGCGACGCCGAGTGCCACGCCCAGCTCGCCGCTGCTCTCGGACAGGGCGGAGGCCGCTCCGGCCCGGTGGGACGGGGCCTTGCTGATGACCAGGTCGGTGCAGAGCGCGATCATGGGGCTCAGGCCCAGGGCCACCAATTCGTAGCCGACGATGAGCAACGCCAGGTCGTCTTCGCCGACTTGGGTGAGCGTCGCGAAGCCGAGTGCCGCGAGGACCAGACTGCCGGTGATGACCGTCGCCGGGCGCAGCTGCCGGGTGAGCAGCGGAGCGAGCAGGGAACCGATGATGGTGCCCACGGAGGCGGGCACCATCCAGGCCCCGGCCACGAACGGGGAGAGGTCGAGGACCTCCTGGAGGTAGAGGGCGATGAAGAGCTGGGTGCCGCCCATGGCGAACAGGCCCAACAGGTAGGTCCCCAATGAGGTGTTGATGACGCGGTCGCGCAGCAGGGACAGGTCGAGCAGCGGGTCGTCCAGATGGTTCTGGCGGCGGACGAAGAGCACGCCGAGCGCCAGGCCGACGGCGAGAGAGACGGCGAACGCGAGGTCGGCTCCGGACGTGCTGACGTGCTTGACCGCGTAGACGACGCCCAGCACGGCGCTCAGGGCGAGCGCGGCGCTCGGCAGATCGACGCGGCCGCCGTGCGGGTCGCGGTATTCGGGCAGGAGTACGGGGCCGATGACGAGGAGAAGCACCATCACTGGTACACCCACCAGGAAGACCGAGCCCCACCAGAAGTGCTCCAGGAGCGCGCCGCCGAGCAGCGGGCCGACGGTCGTGCCGACGGAGAAACTCGTCATGATGATGGCCACGGCGAAGCTGCGCTGGCTCGGCCGGTGGAACATCACGCGGATCAGGGACAGGGCGGACGGCATCAGGGTGGCGCCGGCGAGGCCCAGCAGCGCCCGGGAGGCGATGAGCATGGCCGGGCTGCTCGCGTAGGCGGCGATCGCGGAGGCAGCACCGAAGAGCGCCGCGCCGATCAGCAGGATGCGTTTGCGCCCGATGCGGTCGCCGAGCGCCCCGGCGGGCACCAGCGCCCCGGCGATCAGGAACCCGTAGATGTCCATGATCCACAGGAGTTCGGTGGAGCTCGGCCCGAGATCGCCGCTGAGATGCGGAACGGCCAGATACAGGACGGTCATGTCCATGGAGATGAGCAGCGTCGGCAGGGCCAGGACGGCGAGTCCGATCCACTCCCGCTGGCCGGCGCGGGGCGGGGTATCGGTGGTCATTGCGGTGCATCCTCTGGTACGGGGGTGTGCGGGTGGACAGGGGTGGGGGCCGAGCGGTACATGCGGGCCACCAAGATCAGGAAGGCGCGCTCGTCGTGAAGGGTGTCGGCGCCGATCTGCGCGATGGGCGGCGTGCGGCGGCGCGGCGTCCCGTCGGCCGGGCAGGCCGCGCGGGCGCCTTTCAGAACGGCGGCGAGTACGGCGGCCGAGTGCTTGTGGTCGAGGGGTGTCTCCGCCGGGGGAGCGGTTCTGCCCTCGTCGCCCACCGAGGCGGCGAACGCCCGTGCGGACGCGTGCAGTTCGGGGGTGGCGTACTTGTCGAGTACGAGGATGGCGTCGCGTATCTCCATGAGCTTGCGGTACAGCAGGAGTCTGCGCGGGCCCTGGGGCCAGAAGGTCTCCCGGAGCCGTCCGCGCGGGGGAGCGAGGAGCACCTGCGGGCACACCTCCACCAGGTGGCGCCACAGCGACCAGAGCCGCCACCAGTCCCTGAAGTCGGTGACCGCGTGCCGGGCGGCCTGAGTGGTGGGCGCGGCCAGGGCCGCGGCGATGAGCAGGCCGTGCAGTGCGAGAGCGAACGGCTGCAGGGGCTGTGACCAGGTGTGGCCGAGGAGTTGGGACAGCGCACCGAGCCAGAACGTGCCCGCCATGGCGGTACCGGCGCCGAGCAGGAGCAGGGCGGTCGTGAGGGGGCGGTTGCCGGTGTGGCGGGCGCGGCGTACGCACACCGCGACGCACAGGGCGTTGGCGATCAGGTGTGTGGTGATGATCAGCAGCCAGTAGGGCGTGGACGGCGTGGGAGAGGAGCCGTCCAGGATCAGGTGCCGCCCGTGCGGTCGGTGTGCTGTGTCCAGGGCCACGGTGCTCGCGACGACGCAGCAGGCGGTGATCCGTAACCAGCCGAGGAGCGCCCGGCGCCGGGGGCCGGCGGCGAGTGAGAGGACCAGTTCGAGCATGGCGAACGCCGAGACGAGACCGCACAGATTGCGGACCAGTTCCACGCTGTGCAGACTGCCGAGGTACTGGTCGGCCGCATCGCCCACGGCGTCCAGGTCGAGTGAGGTGGCGCAGGCCGCCGCGACTCCGGCCAGCCACAGTTCGCGCTGCCGCCGGGCGGCCAGGGTGTGCGGCAGGCGCAGCAGCACCGCGGCCCACATGCACAAGGTGCCCACGGTTTGTGCGTCGGTCGCCCGGCCCGGAGATGACCACGTGCTCGACCGACTTGAGGTGCGGCAGCAGCGGCGCGAGCAGCGGAAGCAGCGACCCGTTGGC
>NZ_JBFAHW010000254.1:0-2996 GCF_040654355.1 Streptomyces sp. NPDC050704
GCAAGGTGCTGCTCGACGAGGCCGACCTGTGGCCGGACAAGAAGTTCGTGATCACGAACATCATCGTGTCGCAGAAGTTCCTCAAGGAGCACCCGAAGGTCGTCGAAGCCGTACTGCGCGGCTCGGTGAAGACCAACAAGTGGATCGGCGCCAACCCGGACGAGGCGAAGGCGGCGGCGAACGCCCGGCTCAAGGAGGACTCCGGCAAGGAGCTCCCGGCCAAGGTGCTCGACCCGGCCTGGAAGTCCATCCAGATCACCGACGACCCGCTGGCCGCCACCCTCAACACGGAGGCGGAGCACGCGGTCAAGGCCGGTCTGCTGGACAAGCCCGACCTGACCGGCATCTACGACCTCACGCTGCTCAACAAGGTCCTCGCGGCCGAGGGCGAGAGCACGGTCGACGACGCCGGTCTCGGCGTCAAGTAAGCCCGCGAACCAGCCCCGGAAACCAATGACTTCCCAGGAGGTGACGACCATGGCAACCGCCCTCGCCAAGGCCGCCGACGTCGGTACGTCGGTCGAGCATGCCGCGCGGATCGAGCACGTCTCGAAGTCCTTCTCCGGACCCGCCGGGCAACAGCTCGTCCTCGACGACATCACCCTCGATGTCGCGCCGGGCGAGTTCGTCACCCTCCTGGGGGCCTCCGGCTGCGGAAAGTCGACGCTGCTGAACCTGGTGGCGGGGCTCGACGCGCCGTCCGCGGGCAGCATCACGACGAAGGGCCGCCCGTCCCTGATGTTCCAGGAGCACGCGCTCTTCCCGTGGCTGACCGCGGGCAAGAACATCGAACTCGCCCTGAAGCTCGGCGGCGTCGCCAAGGCCGAGCGCCGCGACAAGGCCGAGGAACTGCTCGGACTCGTCCGGCTGAAGGGCGCGTACGGCAAGCGGGTGCACGAGCTGTCCGGCGGTATGCGGCAGCGGGTCGCGCTGGCCCGCGCGCTCGCCCAGGACAGTCAACTGCTGCTGATGGACGAGCCGTTCGCGGCGCTCGACGCCATCACCCGGGACGTGCTGCACGACGAGCTGACCCGCATCTGGCGCGAGACGAACGTGTCGGTGCTGTTCGTGACACACAACGTGCGTGAGGCGGTGCGGCTCGCGGAGCGTGTCGTGCTGCTGTCGTCGCGTCCCGGCCGGGTGGCCCGGGAGTGGCGGGTCGACATCCCGCAGCCGCGCCGCATCGAGGACACCGCGGTCGCGGAGCTGTCCGTCGAGATCACCGAAGAACTGCGTGGGGAGATTCGCCGTCATGGCCAGCACTGAGGAAAAGGCCGACGCGAACGTCAAGGACGGCGGGGCCGGCCGGGACAGCCACGACCTGGCCGGTCTGGAGGCGGGACTCGACGCGCTGGAGACGGTCCAGACCAGCCGGACCCCGCTCCGCGAGACCCTCGTCCAGAAGATCCTGCCCCCGGTCGTCGCCATCGCACTCGTCCTCCTGGTGTGGCAGGCGCTGATCTCGTTCAAGGTCGTCGACGACCCGGCGAAGCTGCCCTCCCCCGGCGCCGTGTGGGCCGAGGTGGAGGAAGCCTGGCTGCAGGGCAAGCTGCTCGACTACATCTGGACGAGCGTCTCGCGCGGTCTGTTCGGCTTCGTGCTGGCGCTCGCGATCGGCACCCCGCTGGGTCTGCTGGTCGCCCGGGTCAAGTTCGTCCGGGCGGCGATCGGCCCGATCCTCACCGGCCTCCAGTCGCTTCCGTCGGTGGCCTGGGTGCCGCCGGCCGTGATCTGGCTGGGCCTTGAACCCTCGATGATGTACGCGGTGATCCTGCTCGGCGCCGTCCCGTCGATCGCCAACGGCCTGGTGTCCGGCGTCGACCAGGTGCCGCCGCTGTTCCTGCGGGCGGGCCGCACCATGGGCGCGACCGGCCTGCGCGGCACCTGGCACATCGTGATGCCGGCGGCGCTGCCCGGCTACCTGGCAGGCCTGAAGCAGGGCTGGGCCTTCTCCTGGCGCTCGCTGATGGCGGCGGAGATCATCGCCTCCTCCCCCGAACTGGGCGTCGGCCTGGGCCAGTTGCTGGAGAACGGCCGCACCAACAGCTCCATGTCCACGGTGTTCCTCGCCATCTTCCTCATCCTGATCGTCGGTATCGCCATCGACCTGCTGATCTTCAGCCCGCTGGAGCGGCGGGTCCTGCGCAGCCGCGGTCTCCTCGTGAAGAGCTGAACTCCCATGTCCGACCCGGTCCTTCTCGTCATCGCCCACGGCAGCCGCGACCCGCGCCATGCCGCGACCGTGCACGCCCTGGTGCGCCGGGTGCGGGCGCGACGGCCCGGACTGCGCGTGGAGACCGGCTTCCTCGAATTCAACCTCCCTTCCGTCTCAGGGGTGTTGAAGTCTCTGGCGGCGGAGGGCGTACGCGACGTCGTGGGCCTTCCGCTGCTCCTGAACCGCGCCTTCCACGCCAAGTCGGACATCCCGGCGGTACTCCGCGCCGCTCCGCCGCGGCTGCGGATCCGGCAGGCCGAGGTGCTCGGCCCGTCCCCGCTGCTGACGGCCGCGCTCGAACGACGGCTGTACGAGGCCGGGTTGACGCCCGGCGACAAGTCCTCGACCGGGGTCGTGCTGGCCTCGGCGGGGTCCACCGACCCGGAGGCGATCGCAGTGATCGCAGAAATCGCGCGGGAGTGGCGGCGCAGTGGTTGGTGCGCCGTGCGGCCTGCGTTCGCCTCCGCGTCGCTGCCGCGCACCGAGGACGCGGTGCGTGAGCTGCGGGATCTCGGGTGCGGGCGGGTGGCGGTCGCGCCGTATGTGCTGGCGCCGGGCTTTCTGCCGGACCGGATCGTGCGGGGCGCTGCCGCGGCGGATGTGCTGGCGGATGTGCTGGGTCCCGCGCCGGAGGTGGCGCGGGTTCTTCTGGAGCGGTACGACGAGGCGCGGATGCCGGCGCTGGCGGCGGTCGGCGCGTAGCGGTGAGGCGGGGTTTCTTCGCCCCCGCCGCCCCTACCCGTCCCGTCCCGGGGGGGGGGGGCGGCGCGCCCCCCGGCCC
>NZ_JBFAHW010000255.1:0-2731 GCF_040654355.1 Streptomyces sp. NPDC050704
GGTGGCGACGCCACCCGCTCCACGGCCTTCCGGATCCTGTCCGCCCCGGCTGCCTAGGACACCAGGATGGGGATGAGCAGGGCCACGCAGGTGATCAGGCTCCACAGAGCGGGGGCCGCGCTCAGCGTCTGCTCGTGACGCGCGGCCGCCCGGGCCGCAGTCGCCTCGCTGCGGGTCAGGTGCCATGGGCTGACCCGCTCCTCCAGCCGCTGGTACACCAGGCCGAGCACGGCGCCGTAGGCGAGGTGGCCGACGAGGGAGGGGAAGGACACGGCCAGCGCGGTGGCGCTCCACTGGGGTGCGGCACCGAGCAGCACGGGAAGCAGCGTCAGGTTGCCCAGGACCCACCAGAGGAAGCCGTAGGACACACCCCAGCCGATCCCCGAGGCCGGGTCGAAGCTGCGACGGCGGAAGAAGACCGCGTAGGTGACGCCGATGACCTGGGAAATCAGCAGGTGGATGACGAGGCCGACGACCGCGGAGTCCGAGCCGACCAGGGAGGCGACGGCCGGCAGGAATCCCACGGCGACCATGACGCCGGTGAAGATTACGCCGCCGGCCAGCCCGGCGATGACACCATGCCAGACCGAGATCACCCGCCCACCGACCGCCAGGCGTCCCTCCAGGGCATGGCGTACGTCATCGGAGAACACCGCCCGCGACAGACCGCCCAGCCAGCAGATCAGCAGGGCCGCACCGGCACCGAGCAACACATAGCCGGGCAGATCCGCCACGGCGGTACGTACCGCGGCGGGCGACCACTCCAACCCGCGGCCGTCCAGCAGCGGCCAGACCGTCACCGCCGCGAGCACCCACCACACGAAACCGAAGGCGGCGCCGCGGATCAGGGCGGGGCCGCTGCCCTCGCGGGCGTCGCCGAAGATCATCGCGTACGAGGCGCCGACCAGCGTACCGACGATCAGCCCGTTCCAGCCGAGGCCGAGTAGCGGGGCGACGAGCAGCCCGGCGGCCGACGCGCGCACCAGGAGACCGGGCTTGAGCTGCCGCTCCTTGCGCGACAGCATGGCGAGGCCTGTGGCCGTGGCCGCTCCGTAGGCCAGGTGGCCGAGCAGGCTGGGGATCAGGTTCTGCGCCGTCGCCACGTCCCAGGCCACGGGCTCGCCCAGCAGGATCGGCAGCAGCGTCAATGGCCCGAGGAACCACCACAGCACGCCGTACGCGAGTCCCCAGAACAGCAGCTCGCGCTGGCGCGCGACCAGCACGCCGAAGATGCTCCCGATGATCGCCGCGATCAGCAGGTGGACGGCAAAGCCCACGACGGGTGAGTCGGTTCTGGCGATTGCCGCGACGGTGGGCAGGAATCCGATCTGCACCATCACTGCGCCGAAGACCAGCCCTCCTGCGAGGCCGGCGAGGGCTCCGAATCCAGCGTTACGCATGACGGTCGTCCTTGGTCGAGAGGGCGATGTCCCTGGGGAAGACCAGGTCGAGGGTCCAGTCGGCGAGCACGCGCAGCCGTTTCTCCACACTGGGCATCTTGCTCAGATAGACCGAGCGCCACAGGACCCAGGCGAGGAAACCGGAGACCCGTCGGCCGCCGATCTCGCCGGCCGCCGTGCGGTGCCCCAGCGAGACCAGCACGCCGAGCCCGCCGAAGCGGAACGGGACGGGACGGTGTCCGCCGAGGACCGCGGCGATGTTCCGCGCCGCCGCCTTGCCTTCGCGGATCGCGTGCTGAGCTGTCGGCGGGTAGACCCCGCCCGCCGGGTCGGGGATCCTCGCGCAGTCGCCCAGCGCCCACAGGCCGGGTGCGCCGGGGACCTGCATGGTGGGTTCCACGGCGAGCGGCGGCTGCATGACCTGCTGCACCAGCGGGTTCGGCCGGTTGCCCGCCGTCCAGGCCAGGGTGCGGGTGGGGATGGTCTCGCCGGAGTCGAGCGTGATGTCCTCGGCGGTGGCCTTGCTCACGCGCGCGCCGAGGCGGAACTCGATGCCGCGTCTGTCGAGCTTGCCCTGCGCGTAGAGGCCGAGCATCGGCGACAGCTCCGGCAGCAGCCGCTCACCCGCGTGCACGATCACGAACCTGGGCCGCAGCCCGTGCAGACGCGGATAGAAGTGGAGCACGTCATGCACCAGGTCGAACAGTTCGGCCACCAGTCCCGTCCCGGCGAATCCGCCGCCGGCCACCACGAACGTCAGCAGCCCGGCCTGCTCGGCCGGGTCCGCCTCGAGGTCGGCCCGCTCCAGCGCGCCCAGCACCTGGTCGCGCAGCCTGGTGGCGTCCTCGACGGACTTCATCGGGAACGCGTGCTCGCCCACTCCCGGCAGGTCGAAGAAGTGCGGCACCGCGCCAACCGCCAGGACCAGCTGGTCGTACGGCACGCGGAGCATCCCCTCCTTGCCGGCGGAGACATACGCGTTACGTGTCCGCGTGTCGATCGAGACCACACGCCCGTGCAGGAAGGAGGCATGGTTGAGCCCGGCACGCACCGGGGCGCTCACATGCCTGGCCTCCACCGAGCTCGAGGCGACGCCGACCAGCAGCGGGGTGAACAGTAGGAAGTTCGAGTCGCTGATCAGCGTCACATGAGCGTTGAGCCCGCGGCCGACCCGCCGGTCCAGTTCACGCGCGGCCCCCACCCCGCCGAAACCACCACCTACGATCACCACATGGGGTTTGGCCCGCTGGGGCGCCGGCCGAGGCGGGCGCCAGGTTGAAAGGGCGTGGAAGGTGAGGCCGGCGATCGCGCCGAACAGGATGGCGCCGACG
>NZ_JBFAHW010000256.1:0-2529 GCF_040654355.1 Streptomyces sp. NPDC050704
GCCCGGAAACGCTGGTGGACATCAGTGATCTGCCGCTGCGGGAGGTGACCGCCACCGAGCGCGGTGGCCTGCGCATCGGCGCTCTCGTGCGGATGACGGAGGCCGCCGCCCACGCCAAGGTGCGCACCCTGTACCCGGTCATCTCCGAGGCGCTGGAGCTGAGCGCGTCCGCCCAGTTGCGCAACATGGCCACCATCGGCGGCAACATCATGCAGCGCACCCGCTGCACCTACTTCCGCGACGTGACCGCCCCTTGCAACAAGCGTGAGCCCGGCGCCGGATGTGCCGCACTGCACGGCTACAACCGCAGCCACGCGATCCTGGGCACCTCCGACAGTTGCGTGGCCACCCACCCCTCCGACGCCGCCGTCGCCTTCACGGCACTGGAGGCCACCGTGCACCTGCTGGGCCCGGACGGTGAACGCAGCCTGCCCTTCGCCGACTTCCTGCTCCGGCCGGGCAGCACCCCGAACCGTGAACAGGCCATCCGGCCAGGCGAGTTGATCACGGCCGTGGAGATCCCGGCCCACCCACGCCCCCTGAAATCCGGCTACCTGAAGGTGCGCGACCGGCAGTCCTACGAGTTCGCGCTCACTTCGGCGGCCGTCGCCCTGTACATCGGCGGCGGAGTGATCCGCGAGGCGAAGGTGGCCGCCGGAGGCGTGGGCACCGTGCCCTGGAAACTGCCCGCCGTCGAGCGCCACCTCATCGGCGAACGCCCCTCCGACCGGCTGTGGGCCGAGGCCGCCGAGCACGCGATCGACGGGGCACGTCCCCTCAAGCACAACGGCTTCAAGGCCGAGCTGCTCAAACGCACCGTCGAACGTCAGCTGCGCACCGTAGGAGGCACCAAGTGAGCCAGCCACAGGCAGCAGTCGGTGCGGCGGTGCCCCGGGTCGACGCACGGCTGAGGGTCACCGGGAGAACGAAGTACGCCGGAGACAACAGCCCCGACGGGGTCGTGCACGCGGTTGTCGTCGACAGCAGTGTCGGACGCGGCCGTGTCACCGGCATCGACGCCCGTGCCGCCGAAGCCCAGACCGGCGTCGTGAAGGTGATCAGTCACCTCAACGCGCCCAAGCTGCCGCCCCGTGAACCGGGATACCCACCGGGTGAGGCGCTTCGCCCCTTCCAGGACGACCGCGTCCGGTTCTTCGGACAGCCCGTCGCGGTCGTGGTGGCGACCACGCTGGAGGTAGCACAGCACGCGGCGAGCCTGGTGAAGGTCTCCTACGACACCCAGCCTCCCTCGACCGACATCGGCGCCGCCGACCCTGCGGACGATCCCGAGACCTATGCGCGCGGTGATGCGGACGAGGCCTTGGAGGCCGCCGACGTCAAGCTGGACCTGGCGTACCGGATGGCCCGCAACCACCACAACCCGATGGAGCCGGCCGGTACCGTCGCCCGCTGGGAGGGCGACAAGCTCACGCTCTGGGAGAAGACCCAGCATGTGCAGGGCACCGTGGAGACCATGGCCGCAGAGTTCGGCATGCCGCCGGGCAGCATCCGCGTCATCTCGCCGGCCGTCGGCGGCGCCTTCGGCAGTGGCGGCCGGACTTGGGTGCACACCTCCATCGCGGCCCTGGCCGCCCGCGAGGTGAAACGCCCCGTAAAACTCGTCCTCACCCGCAGGCAGACGTACTTCGGCGTGGGATTCCGGCCCGCATACGAGTACGACCTGCGGCTGGGCAGCGACCGGCGAGGCCGCCTGACCGCGTCGGTGCACGACGTCCGCACCGAGTCCTCCCGCTACGAAACGCACAGCGAAGACGTTCTCGCCGCCGGCCGGATGCTCTACAGCACGCCCAACGTCCGCCAGGTGTACGAGCATGTACCGCTCGACGTGAACACGCCCACATGGATGCGCGGCCCCGGCTACTCCAGCGGCGCGTTCTGCGTCGAGACGGCGATGGACGAACTCGCCCAGGAACTGGGCCTGGACCCGATCGAGCTGCGGCTGCGCAACGAACCCGCCGACGACGAGTCCACCAATCTGCCGTTCTCCACCCGCCGCCTGCGTGACTGCTACCGCGTCGGCGCCCGCGAGTTCGGCTGGCACCGGCGCACCCCCGAGCCCCGCTCGACGCGTGATGGCGACTGGCTCATCGGCATGGGCATGGCCGCCGGTGTCTACGACACCGCGCGCAGCGCGGCCCAGGCGTCGGTCAGGCTCGACGCCGATGGCACCGCCCTGGTGCAGTCCGCGACCAGTGACATGGGCCCCGGCACGGCCACCTCGATGACCCAGGTCGCCGCCGACGCCCTCGGCCTGACCATGCGCCAGGTGAGGTTCCGGCTCGGCGACTCCCTCATGCCCCCGGCCCCCGGCCATCACGGCTCACGGACCATGGCCAGTGTCGGATCCGCCGTCCAGGACGGCTGCGACAAGCTGCGCAAGCAGGCCATCACGCTCGCGGTCAACGACGAGGACTCACCGCTGCACGGCGTCGACCCCGCCGGCATCGTCGTGCGAGGCGGTCGGCTGTCTGTGAAGGACGAGCCCACCCGCGGGGAGACGTACCGGCG
>NZ_JBFAHW010000257.1:0-2509 GCF_040654355.1 Streptomyces sp. NPDC050704
ATCACCGGCCTGCCGCTGCGCGAGGTCAGTGTCACCGAGCGCGGGGGCCTGCGCATCGGCGCGCTGGTACGGATGTCCGAGGCCGCCGCCCACCCGAAGGTGCGCACCCTGTATCCCGTCATCTCCGAGGCGCTGGAGCTGAGCGCGTCGGCCCAGCTCAGGAACATGGCGACCATCGGCGGGAACATCATGCAGCGCACCCGCTGTACGTACTTCCGTGACGTGAGCGCCGCCTGCAACAAGCGCGACCCCGGCTCGGGCTGCGCCGCGCTGCACGGCCACAACCGCACCCACGCGATCCTCGGCACCTCCGAGTCCTGCGTGGCCACCCACCCCTCCGACGTGGCCGTGGCCTTCGCCGCACTGGAGGCCACCGTGCACCTGCTGGGGCCGGACGGGGAGCGCCGAGTTCCCTTCGCGGACTTCCTGCTGCGGCCGGGCAGCACCCCGCAGCGTGAACAGGCCGTCAGGCAGGGTGAGTTGATCACGGCGGTCGAAATCCCGGCGCTGCCGCGCCCGCTCAAGTCGGGCTATCTGAAGGTGCGGGACCGGCAGTCGTACGAGTTCGCGCTCACGTCGGCCGCCGTCGCACTGCACGTGCGCGGTGGCGTGATCCAGGAGGCGAAGGTGGCCGCCGGGGGAGTGGGCACGGTGCCGTGGAAACTCCCCGCCGTCGAGCTGCATCTCGTGGGGGAGCGTCCCTCGGAGTCGTTGTGGGCGGCCGCCGCGGAGCAAGCGGCGGTCGGGGCGCGCCCCCTCACCCACAACCGCTTCAAGTCCGAGCTGCTCAAACGCACCGTCGAACGCCAGTTGCGCACCGTAGGAGGCACGAAATGAGCCAGCCACAGGCAGCAGTCGGTGCGGCGGCGCCCCGGGTCGACGCACGACTGAGGGTCACCGGGAAAGCGAAGTACGCCGCCGACAACAGCCCCGACGGGGTCGTGCACGCGGTTCTCGTCGAGAGCAGTGTCGGCCGGGGCCGTGTCACCGGCATCGACGCCCGCGCCGCCGAAGCCGAAACCGGCGTCCTGAAGGTGATCAGTCACCTCAACGCGCCCAGGCTGCCGCCAGTCCAAGGGGGATTCCCGCCGGGCCGGCGGCTGCGTCCCTTCCAGGACGACCGCATCCGGTTCTTCGGTCAGCCTGTCGCGGTCGTGGTGGCGACCACGCTGGAGATCGCCCAGCACGCCGCGAGCCTGGTGCAGGCCTCTTATGATGCCGAGTCTGTCTCGACCGACATCAGCGTCGCCGAACCCGCCGACGACCCGGAGAGCTATGCGCGCGGCGACGCCGACGGTGCACTGGAATCCGCCCCGGTCCGGCTGGACCTGATGTACCGGATGGCCCGCAACCACCACAATCCGCTGGAGCCGCACGCCACCGTCGCCCGCTGGGACGGTGACCGGCTGACCGTCTGGGAGAAGTCCCAGAGTGTGCTGGGCGCCGTGCGCACCCTGTCCGGTGAGTTCGGCATCCCGCCGGGCAACGTCCGGGTCATCTCGCCGTTCGTCGGCGGAGCCTTCGGCAGCGCCGCCCGTACTTACGTGCACTCCGTCACCGCGGCGTTGGCCGCCCGCGAAGTGAAACGCCCCGTGAAACTCGTACTCACGCGCAGGCAGTTGTACTTCGGCGTGGGGTTCCGGCCCGCCTACGAGTACGAACTGAGCCTCGGCGGCAACCGACAGGGCCGCCTGACCGCGTCGGCGCACGACATCCGCACCGAGAGCTCCCGCTACGAACGGCACAGCGAACACGTCCTGGAACCCGGCCGGATGCTCTACAGCACCCCCAACGTCCGTCAGGCCTACCGCCACGTCCCGCTGGACGTGAGCACCCCGTGGTTCATGCGCGGCCCCGGCTACGCCAGCGGCGCCTTCCCCGTCGAGTCGGCGATGGACGAGCTCGCCCACGAACTGGGCCTGGACCCGATCGAGCTGCGGCTGCGCAACGAACCCGCCGCCGACGAGTCCACCAATCTGCCGTTCTCCACCCGCCGCCTGCGCGACTGCTACCGCGTCGGCGCCCGCGAGTTCGGCTGGCACCGGCGCGACGCCAAGCCCCGTTCGACGCGTGACGGCGACTGGCTCATCGGCATGGGTATGGCCGCCGGTGTCTACGACACCCAGCGCAGCACGGCCCAGGCCTCGGTCAGGCTCGCCGCCGACGGCACCGCTCTGGTGCAGTCCGCGACCAGTGACATGGGCCCCGGCACGGCCACCTCCATGACCCAGGTCGCCGCCGACGCCCTCGGTCTGACCATGCGTCAGGTGATGTTCCGGCTCGGCGACTCCCTCATGCCCCCGGCCCCCGTCCACGCCGGGTCACAGACCATGGCCAGTGTCGGATCCGCCGTACAGGACGGCTGCGACAAACTACGGCGGCAGGCGATCGAACTCGCCGTCGGGGACGAGAAGTCACCGCTGCACGGCGTCGACCCCGCCGGCATCGTCGTGCGAGGCGGTCGGCTGTCTGTGAAGGACGAGCCCACCCGCGGGGAGACGTACCGGCG
>NZ_JBFAHW010000258.1:0-2477 GCF_040654355.1 Streptomyces sp. NPDC050704
GTCGGGAGGCGGTATCTGCGCGGAGGCGTACCTGCCGCTCGGCACCCATGACTTCGACGGTGTGCTGCGGCGGATCGAGCGGTCGGACGCGGACGGCCTGCAGATCGCGGGGCGCCACGGACAGGACGCCACGGTCCTGCGCGCGGCGCTGGCCTTCGAGTCGGCGCGTCCGTGGGCACACAGGCGCCCGGCGCTGTAGGTCTGTCCATCCCCTGCCGCGGGGCGCGCTCCCGTCGCAAGGGCCCTGGAAGATCGTCGTGGGCATCTCCGTGAACGCTCTGATCATGCTGAGCACAGCGCGGGTGTCGCGGTTTATGGCGGCCTGCTCGGCGCCTTCGCGCTGCGCACTGCTCTGTCAGATTCGGCGGCGATGACCTGTCCGCCGAGCGTCGTCATACACCGCGGCGACTGCCCGGCTCCGCCTACTTCGGACCGAACCCCGGCCTCATCACGACCGACATCCGCCCGAACTACATGGGCGCCGGCATCACGCACCGGCTGACTGAAGCACTCATCGGAATCGCGGGGCAGTCCCCAAGAACTACGCCGAGCCGAGCGTGCCACTCCTGTCCGCCCAGGACCTGCAGAGACGCACCGGGACGATGTTCAACAACAAAGCCCAGCCGATCCCGCCGTCCAACGGATTCGACAAGGACCACTGAGGAACGGCCCTGTGGAGCATGGCGGTCCGCCCGTTTCCCCTACTGGCGGCCGATGCTCTGGTAGACCTCGGCGCGGTTCCGCCTGAGGTGGAGCGCGAGCGCTCCGCCGGCCAACGTGACACCCCAGATCACGGTGATCAGGACATTCTTCATGGTTCCCGTCGCTCCGGTGAGCAGCGTGAAGTTGCTGGTCGCCAGAACGAGCACCACGCACAGCACGAGGAACGCCGCAAGGGAGGCCACCGCAGGTCCCACCGCCTTCCCGTGTACGCGGTCACGCAGCAGGTACACGCCGATGGCGAGCGCGACGAGGACGAGCAGGATGACGAACGCGTAGCTGTAGAGCCCGGCCAGTCGCGCGTACAGGTCGGCCTCGGGCACCTTCGCGATCACGAAGCCACCGAGCACGAGCGCCGCGGCCGCGCCGAGCGCGAGCGAGGCCCGGTGCGGGGACGCGTGCCGCTCGTGAGGCCGGCCGAACCTTCGGGGCAGGATGCCGTCGGCGCCCAGGTTGAACACATACCGGGCGGTGATGTTGTGAGCCGCGAGGGCGAGGGCGAACGAGCTGGTGAAGAGCATGACCACGGCCGCGTCATAGGCGAACTCTCCGGTGTACTGCTTGATGCTGTCGGTCGACGCGGTCACCAGGTTCTTGTTGACCGCGTCCATGACGGCGACAGCACCGTAGGAGTTGATGAAGCACCACGCGGTCACCCCGTAGAGACCGGCGAGCAGCGCCACCACGCCGTAGGTGGCGACCGGAATCGTGCGCTCCGGGTTGCGCACCTCGTCCCGGAAGATCACGGTCGCCTCGAAGCCGCCGAAGAGACCCATACCGAAGAGGAACGCGATCGAGACCGACCCCGAGAACACCTGGTCCGGCGTGAAGGAATCGAAGCCGATCCCGCGCGCGCCGCCCTTGGCGAGCACCGAGATGTCGTACGCGATCATGAGGAGGAGTTCGCAGGCCAGGAAGACCGTGAGGACCCGGCTCGAGAAGCTGATGTTGAAATGGCCGAGCACACTCGTCACGACGAGCATCACACCCGCCCACACCCACCACGCGACGTGCGGCCCGTCAAAGATCTCCACGATGGCGGTGTCGAGGGCGATCCCCCCGAGCGCGTAGGCGCTGAGCAGGGCCACGAAGTAACAGGTGAGCGCCGCGAAGCCCGAGCCCAGGCCGACCACCCTGCCCAGACCGGCGGTGATGAGGGCATAGAAGCCGCCGGGCCTCTTGAGTCGCGCCGACATGGTGAGTATGCCGACCGCAAGCATCGCGACGATCACTCCGCAGACGAGGAACGCCACCGGCGTTCCGATACCGTTCCCCAGCAGAACGGAGACGGGGATGAACCCGAGGAAGACCACGACCGGGCCGTTGTAGGCGACGACGGTGAAGATCAGTTCGAGTACGCCCATGTTGCCTCGGAGGCCCGGGGTACTGGCGCTGTTCGAGGCCACTTCGGCATCAGCGGCTTCACTCGCTGTGCTCATATGGCGTCCTCCATCATGTCGGTTCATGGATACGTCGCCGCCCGTTGCGAGGGTCTGGATGTGGCGTGCGCCACGTGACGTTTGAGATGCCAGAACCGTAGGTACTCACCTCGGCCACTTCCATTGGAAGATGTCCGAAAACCGGCGGCACAGTCCGCCATCTCTACGACGAGGTCGGGCCGGGACCAGGGCGCCCGTGCGGCAGACGGTCGTGTCATGGGGCGCGGGACCGGGACCGGCCGGCCGCCCGCGGGCCGGGACGCGTCGGCACCACCGGCACCGGCACCGGCGGACAACAACAGCACCAATGGAAGCAAC
>NZ_JBFAHW010000259.1:0-2462 GCF_040654355.1 Streptomyces sp. NPDC050704
GCCACAAGGCCGCCGTCCAGGAAGGCGGAGGCGGCGGTGACGGCTTCGGTGACCAGGCCGCCCTCAGGTCACGGGCGCTCCGGCTCCCCCGCCGGTGCCACCTTCCGCAGGGCCGTGATGCAGGTCGCGATCGCCGTCTGGAGGTCCTCCAGGCGTTGCAGCATGTCGTCCTCGTAGATGTCGTCGAGGTCGTCGGCGTCGTCGAAGGTCAGTTCCTCGAAGACCTTCGTCGCCTTCTGCAGGCTGCTGTAGAACTTCGTGCGGCGCTCCTGCAGGCGGAGTTCCGGATTCGCCTCGACGGTCTGGGCGACGAGGTCCTTCACCGAGTCGTACGCCTCGCTGGCCCACTGCCCGGTCTCTTCGTCGTCGTCCAGTTCGTCGAGCAGGGACAGATGCCGCTCGGCCTCCGCGCGCAGGTCGGCGGGGGCGTCGATGGTCTGCCCGGCCGAGGTCTTGACCTGGCCGTTCTCGACGATCTGGCGGACATAGCCGATACGGCTGGCCGCCTGCGTCTCGGTGGCGACCGCCTTCTTCAGCTCGTCGGTGCGGGCGATGTCGCGGGCCAGCTCGGTCTGCAGGGCGGGGTCCTCCTTCAGCCGGTCGAGGAGCGCGGAGCGCGCCGCCTGGGCGGTGGAGGGGTCGGCGAGGATCGCGGCCCGCAGCGCGGTGGGGTTCTCGGCGACTTCGAGGGCCTTGGTCGGCCGGATGCCCTCGGCCTCGGCCGCCGCCGCGATGGCGGTGCCGCGCTCGGAGGCGGCGCTGGAGCGGGAGCTGTAGTACGACAACCACACGTCGGAGTCCGGCAGTTCGATGTCCTCGCCCGGCGCCAGCCCCTCGAAGAACGGGACGAGGCCGTCGTCGGCCGCCTTGTCCCACGCCTTGTAGTAGCGCATGACCCGCTCCGCCGAGCACCCCGCCAGTTCGGCGAACTCCTTGGCGGAGACCTTCGGCGTCTCCTCCGCCGGCTGCCCGCCGGGCCGCACGCTGCGCGCCACCTTCAGCGCGAACGCCCAGCCTCCGGTCCGCGCGTACTCGCCGAACTCACGGGCGTCCCGGGCCACCGGCTCGGGCACGTCGAGCGACGGCCCGGTGACCACGAAGTCACCGGTCGGGATGGTCACTTCGGCATCGTCGGACGAGTCGATCACTACGGTCACAGGTGGCTCTCCCGGAACTCGCGGGTTCTTACGGACAGGCAGAACGTACGGACAGACAGAACGTGCAGCCTATAAGAACCCGTTGCCGCAGCTTCGCAGGCGCCGTCGCGTCCGGGTCGCGTCCGGCGGACTTCACCCCTGGGCGAGATCCAGCGCCGCGATGTAGCCGAAGGTCATCGCGGGTCCGATCGTCGACCCCGCACCGGCGTAGCTGTGCCCCATGACCGCGGCGCTCGCGTTGCCCGCGGCGTACAGGCCCCGGATCACCGAGCCGTCCGGCCGGAGCACCCGGGCCCGGGCGTCCGTGACCAGGCCGCCCTTGGTGCCCAGATCCCCCGGGACGATCTTCAACGCGTAGTACGGGGCCAGCCACAGCGGCGCCAGGCAGGAGTTCGGGAGGATCGCGGGGTCGGAGTAGTAGTGGTCGTACCCGCTCGCCCCGCGGTCGAAGTCGCCGTCGGTGCCTTGGCGGGCGAGAGCGTTGAAGCGGTTGACCGTGGCGCGCAGGGCGGCGGCCGGGACGCCGATCTGTCCGGCGAGGGCGTCGAGGGTCCAGGCCTTGTGGGCGGCACCCGAGTCGTACCAGGCGTCCGGGAACGCGAACGTCGGCAGCACGTCCTTGAACAGGTAGCGGTTGCGGTAGTTCTGGTCGACGATCAGCCAGGCCGGGATGTGCGGGGCGGTCGCGTTCCGCTCGTACATGGTGTGCACGACGTCGCCGTAGGGGGCCGCCTCGTTGACGAAGCGGGCTCCGGCGGAGCTGACGAGCAGACCGCCGGGCAGGGTGCGTTCGGCGAGGCAGAAGTAGGGCTGGTCGGGCAGCGGGATCGTCGGGCCCCACCAGGCGTCGTCCATCAGGCCGAGTGCGGCGCCGGCCCGCCAGCCGGCCCTGATGCCGTCGCCGGTGTTCTCCTTGGCCCCGACCGTCCATGCGGTGCCGATGGGCTGTCGCTGGTACTGCTCGCGCATGGCCGCGTTGTGCTCGAAACCGCCGGAGCCGACGATCACCCCTCGCCGGGCCCGGATCAGGCCGGGTGTGCCGTTCTTGGTCACCACCGCTCCCGCGGCGGCTCCGTTCTCGATGTACAGGTCGGACAGCGGGGTGTTCAGCCACACCGGCACCTGTGCGGCGAGCAGACCGGCGCGCAGTCCCGCCGCCAGTGACTGGCCCATGGTGAGGGGCTTCTGGCCGAGGAGCGCCGCCCTTGTGCCGCGGGCCAGGCACTGGGTGGCGACGGCGGCGCCCTTCGCGCTGACCGCGGCGAGCGTGAGCCACTTGTAGTCGGCGCTGAAGACGACCATGCC
>NZ_JBFAHW010000260.1:0-2213 GCF_040654355.1 Streptomyces sp. NPDC050704
GCTCGCCGACGGCACAGTCCGTGTGCATGAGGAAACGCAGGATGTTCCGGTCCGCGACGAGCGCGGCGTAGGCGCCGCGCGCCGCATCCAACGCCGCGTCGGCCCGGTAGTGCGCGGCCAGGGACGTCTTGCCGACGCCGCCCCGGCCGCCGATCGCGATCACCCGCGGACGTCCGGTGACGTCGGTGATGCATCGCGCAGCTGCCGGACAGCGTCGAGCACGGTCACCACCCGCCAGCCAACGCCCTCGGTCTCGCCTGGATGCAGATGCATCGACAACCTGTCTCCGGAGCTCCGGACAAGCCGTCCGGCGCCTGACCTTGGCCTGACAGTGCGGCGCGCCCAAGCTCTTGCTCGTCACCAAGAGTGGCCAAGGGGAATTCGGTGCCGACGTGCCCGGACGTGTCGGCACGAGAGCTTGGACGAAGGAGCGTGCGGAAGGCTGGTAACGCGTCTTGTTCGCGCAGATGAGTGCATGGTGCCGAGCGGTGCCCGGGCGCTTGTAGTCAGGCAGTCCGGTGCCTCTCGCCCGGCCGGGCACACAGCAGCGGATCGCCACCTGGTGGACCCGTCCGGTCTATCGGGGCGTCAACACACAAAACTCGTTGCCGTCGGGGTCGGCCAGCAGGACGGCGCCATCCGCACCGACCTCCAGCCGAGTGGCCCCGAGGGACACCAGACGGTCGACCTCCGACAGCTGATCACCGTGGACAGGTGGAGTGAGGTCGAAACGCTGCCGGTTCCTCCCCTCCTTCGGTGCCACGGGCGGGCCACCCCACGCGACCTTTGTGCCGCCCTGCGGGGACTGGATCGCGGTCTCCTGGTCCTGGTCCCACACCAGCGGCCAGCCCAGCGCCGCGCTCCAGAAGAGACCGACCTCCCGGGTGCCGTCGCAGGCGACCTCCCCGAGAAAGCCGCACCCGGCGAGGAAGTTGTTGCCCGATTCGATCACGCAGAACTCGTTGCCCTCGGGGTCGGCCAGGACGACGTGCCCTTCTTCGGGGCGCTGCCCGACGTCGAGGTGGCTGGCGCCGAGCCTCAGCGCAGCCGCCACCGTGTGCTGCTGGTCGGCGGGGCCGGCGCTGGTCAGGTGAAGGTGCATGCGGTTCTGCCCCACCTTCTCCGCGCGGCCCGGCACGAACCGGAGGCCAAGTTGGGTGTCCTCGCCAGGCAGGAGCGCGCCACCGGCGTCCTCGACAACCTCCCTGCCGAGCACGCCGGCCCAGAACTGCGCCAGGCGCAGTGGTTGGCTCGCGTCGAAGCAGACCGCAAACAGCTGACAAGTCATGGCATCCCCGATCGTTGACTGACGGCTGTCGACAACATGCCTTCTCCGCCTGTGCGGATGAGAGCATAAGGAGTGCTGGCGTCGCGCACAGCCGATTATTCGACAGCAGGCAGCGCAGCCGACGACGCGGTGCAATCTCACGCGCCGCTCCTCGGTCCAGAACGAGGATGCGAGTATCGACGCCTGGGAGGGTGAGGCGGTCGCGCTGCCCCGCGCACTCCACCGATATCCCGGACTCGCCGGCAGCGGGCCACGGACCTCAGCTCTCGTTGCAGGGTGCTCGCGGCGCCCACGGCCCGTATGCATGGTCCGGCGCTGCCACGGAGGCGGGAGCACCGCACCATCGCGCGCATCCGCGGCCGTGAGCCCAGCGCCCGCACGCCAGGGAGGGCAAGCCCTTCTGCTCGCGCGGCCAGCACGGTGAGATCTATGAAGCGTTGCCTCTCTTCCTGCTGGTGATGTGTGATCGACGAACAGGTTGGTTGGGTGGGCAGCACCTGGGAGGACCCGGCCGTCCATGAGGTGGCCGGCCGGCCGCGCCGCCGTTTCTACCGGATCACCCAGGACGGGGCCGTGGAGGCCCGCGATGCCCTGGCCCGTGCCTACCGGTCCCGGAAGCAGCCCCTGCCCGGCTGGGCGGCCGTCCCGCCCGGCATCTGAGGGGGGCTTGTGCGAAACCGTGTCCGAAAGTGACGGCGCACAGACTCTGGCCTCTCGGGCTTGTAGCGCACAGGCAGGAGCAGCCGGTGAAGAGTGAGCACAGGGACATGGCCGGGTAGCTCGCCGACGGCGGACGTTCGGCCCCGGCCACCGAGGTGTTCGTCGCTCATCGCAACCTGCTGTTCACCGTCGCCTACGAGATGCTCGGCTCGGCCGCCGACGCGGAGGACGTCCTGCAGGAGACCTGGCTGCGGTGGGTGGGCGT
>NZ_JBFAHW010000261.1:0-2209 GCF_040654355.1 Streptomyces sp. NPDC050704
GCGGCGCGCGGCGCCTACGCCGCGCTCGTCGCGGACCGGAACATCCTGCGTTTCCTCATGCACACGGACTGTGCCGTCGGCGAGCCGCTGGTGGAGCAGGCCGTGCGCCGGTGCTACGCCAAGCAGGTTGACACCGTTCGGCAGCTGCTGGGCGACGACGAGGCCGTGCGGCGCTGGTTCGGCGCCGGAATGCTCGACAACGTGGTCGCCGTGCTGGGGCTGGCCGACATCGATGAGCCGTGGGCACACGTCCTCACCGCTCGATGACCTGACATCCTGTTCCAGCCACCACCGTTCGGCCCGGTCGTTGAACAGCCGTGTACATCTCGCGCGAGGAGTTCATCGGATGCCGGTGGTGCCGTGGCCTTCGTCAGGCAGCACCCCGCCGGGCTGTGGCGCTGCCGCGCCGGGCCCGGTGGGCGGGGTGGACGCGGGGGCGACTGGGCTCATCGCGGTGATCACGATCACCCACGTGGCGCTCATCGTCGCGGAGGTCTGAGCAAGGCCCTGGAGAGTGGATAGGCGCCGCATGTCGGTGCTGAGCGTGGCTGCCGGGGCAACGGCAGGACTCCCGGGTCCGGGCCGCGGCAAGTGCCGCCGCCGGGATGCTTCGAAGTGCGGACGCCCGGCGGCGGCCGTGGCAGGCTGAGGACAGTCACGGACAGGGCGCGGACTCATGTGGTGGGGCGGGAGTGCACGCTGACGGCATAGCCGCAGCCTTGGTAGTAGGGGTCGCCGCTCCAGGTGGCGTAGCGCTGCCGCAGGGTCAGTCCGGCCTGGGTGCACCAGTGGTCGAACTCCGTAAGGGTCACCGTCGGTTCCGGCAGCGGCAGGTGTGCCGCGTCCAGTCCCATGCCGGTGACCAGCAGTCCGCCAGGGCGCAGTACGGCGACCAGCTGCCGGACGACGGCTGATTCGGTGCCGGCGGCCAGTAGGGGGATGACGTTCCCGGCGGCGAGCGCCAGGTCGAAGCCCGGATTCAGGCCGAGGGCATCGAGGTGGGCCAGGTCTCCGAGGAGCCACTCCTGCGTGGGGGCGTCGCGGCGGGCGACGGCGAGCATCGAGGGGTCGACGTCCACGCCGGTGCAGTCGTGGCCCAGCTCGGCGAGCCGGATCGCGATCCGACCGGTGCCGCAGCCGGCGTCGAGGACCCGGGCGGCGGGCGTCAGCAGCGCGGCGCAGAAAGCGGCCTCGCCATGGATGTCCTGCCCCGATTCGGCTAGCCGCGCGAAACGCTGAGCGTATTCCTCTCCACCTTGTCCGCCTGTCAGTTCCGCCCAACGGTCGCGTTGCCCGGTCATGTTCAGCGTGCCTTCCGGTAAGCCTGATAGGTGCAGACCTCACGGTCTGCTACGAAGGTACACAGAGCGAGGCTCGAACAGCAGTCCAGCCGTACGCTATCTCAGCACCCGTACCTGACCACCCGCCTCCCGCGTCGCGTACCCAGCCGGGCGAAGACCTGCGGGCAGGGGAACCACCGGCGGCGCGCCACGGTGACTCGGACACGGTTCACTTCACGTGCATCCCTCCGTCCAACACGCTCACGAACAACCCACACCCCCGGAAGGCCAGCGACGACCCACGCCTGACCGTCCTCTCGGGCTCGTCCGCGTACTCGGCCTCAAAGAGGCTCTCGCCACCGACACCCGGCCCCATCAGGTAGACCAGGAAGGGCCGACGCCAGTCCTCGCGCTACGGATTGAATCCCACCAGGGCCGTGAGCTCCTCGTCCGCGGAGGTGTTGCCGTGGAACGGAAGCGGAAACGGAAACGGCCGCCGGGCGACTCGGTTCACTGACCCGGTAATGGGTGAACCCTTCGAGCTTGCCTCACCAGCCCGGACGTTCACCGCGTCCAAGGGCAGAAGAACTTCACCCGCGACCTCTCTACGCTGGACCCGCCGTCAACTGCCTCCCTCCCCCGGAGACGTTCACGCTGCGGGCCGCGCTCTCGCAGAAAGCACCGCTCCCCGCCGCGGATCGTGCCGGCTTCATCCACGTCCACGGCGCCATCGACAGCGAAAGAAGGGGGCGGCAGTCTGTTGCGTACTCTGGCGGCATGCGCATGCGCCCCACTCTGAGCTGGACCCCTGCCGAGGACCTGCCGCCGGGCACCACGGACCTGGAACCGGTCGCCGATGCGCTGAGCACCGGCGGGATGGGGGTCGGACTTTTTGTCGCGAATCGGAAGTTCGGGCTTGCCGGGATAGC
>NZ_JBFAHW010000262.1:0-2206 GCF_040654355.1 Streptomyces sp. NPDC050704
TGATCGGTGCGGCCTGAAAGCTCCTGGCCGCCAGTGAACTCGAAAGGAGGAATACGAGTTCCCCGCCAAGTGGTCAATATGGTGGGTCCCTTAGCGGGCGTGCAGGACTGGCAACGGACCTGTGCGAAGCCCCGTGACAAGAAGCCCCAAGACTGACCGGACCGCCGGGAGGCACAGGGCAAGGGGAAGAGCTTGAAGGACGAATGAAAAATGAATCCCTGTTGAGGCGCCGTCAGCCCAAGCCCGCGCCTGCGGTTAGAAGTCGGCGGGTCAAGGATCTCGGGGCAGAGGAGCCCCAGGGGGCGACCAGAAGCCGATCAGATGGTCGCGTGACCACCCTCGATCCCGGCGTATAGGGGACGTCCTAACAAGCCCGTAACTGGCACCAGGAGAACAGGTAAACCCCGTAGGAGTCCGGTGCGGATGCGCAGCGGTAAGCCGGAGGCAACGAAGGCCGAACCCTCCTGCGGGAGTAGGAAGCTCCGAGAAGCTAAAGCCGCCAGGGCGAAAGCCCAGGGGATAAACGGACAAGGGCACCTCGGCCCCCGTAAGGAACCCGGCGGATATCGGGCGAGATTCCCGAGCCCGAAAGGGAGCCCACGCGGAGCTGGTGGCTCTTTGGAGAGACGAAGCGGAAGACCCATAACCAGGGTTCGAGTTAGACAACGGAGGCGAAAGCGTTGAACACCACCATTGTGGAGGTAGAAGCGTTCGAGACTCCGCGGAACGAGACCCTGGACGACGCCCGCTACTGGAACAGTATCGACTGGTTCACGGTAGAGCACGAAGTGAGGCGACTCCGACAGAGGATCTTCAAGGCTGCGAAGGAGGGGGACCTCAAGAAGGTCCGTAATCTCCAAAAGCTCATGCTGCGATCGCACTCCAACACGCTCGCGAGCGTGAGGAGAGTGACACAGGTGAGTTCGGGACGCCGTACGCCCGGTATTGACCGGGAAAAGGTTCTCACTCCAGCGGGACGGGGGCGAATGGCCAGGACACTGGCCAGCGACCCGGCCACCGAGGTAAGGCCAGTGCGGCGCGTGCATATCCCGAAGGCGAATGGCAAGCTGCGACCGCTAGGGATTCCAACGATCCGGGATCGAGCGCAGCAGGCCAGAGTGAAGAATGCCCTGGAGCCTGAATGGGAGGCGCGGTTCGAGCGGAGAAGTTACGGCTTCCGGCCAGGACGCGGCTGCCAGGATGCAATCCAGGCGATCTTCAACACCGTGGCGCGCAAGGACGCGAGCAGACTGTGGGCGCTGGACGCCGACTTGTCAGCAGCCTTCGACCGCATTAACCACGACCGTCTTCTGGAAGCCATCGGGGCGTTCCCGGCAGCGGGCGCAATCCGCAAATGGCTAAAGGCCGGGGTAATGGAGGCAGGACGCTTCGCGCCCACAGAGGCCGGAGCCCCGCAAGGGGGAGTAATTAGCCCCCTACTCCTGAACATCGCGCTGCACGGTATGGGTACGGTTGCGGGAGACCCCGACGAGATCTCCGGGAGCCAAAGAGTTCGGCAGCGGACGCCAGTGTTTATTCGGTACGCAGACGACTTTGCGGTGCTATGCACGTCAGAGGAAGAGGCGTACCGGATCAAGGGCGAGCTGGCGGAGTGGCTGGACCCGAGGGGGCTGACCATCAACGAGGATAAGACTCAAGTAGTCCACCTTGAAGAAGGATTCAACTTCCTGGGGTTCAACGTCCGCCGGTACAACGGGAAACTGTTGATAAAACCCAGCGCGGCGTCAGTTGCCAGAGCCAAGGAGAAGGTCAGGGAAATAGTGAGAAGCTCGGGCGCGGACTCGACCGAGACCATGCTCTTGCGACTCAATCCACTGATCAGGGGGTGGTCCACCTATTATCGAGGGGTAGTCTCTACGGGGACTTTTAACTCCTTGGACGACTACATGTTTCATCGCATGTGGAGGTGGGCCAAGAGACGCCATGTTAAGAAATCGAGTGCCTGGGTCAAGGCGCGGTATTTTGGCAGGCTGAACCCGCAGAGAGCCGATAAATGGGTGTTCGGCGACAAGGATACTGGGAGGTATCTGCACAAGTTCAGCTGGACCAGGATCAAGAGGCACATCCCTGTGAAGGGTGGGGCATCGAGAGATGACCCGAGTCTCGAAGATTATTGGGCTGAGCGAACCCGAAAGCGAAGGCATCCCGAGGCGGACGGTAGAGCGAACGTCTCGTTGGCGGCCAA
>NZ_JBFAHW010000263.1:0-2108 GCF_040654355.1 Streptomyces sp. NPDC050704
GACCGGCGGCTTGTCCGGCTCGGCCAGCGCACCCTCCGAACGCGGGAAGAACTCGTACCACGAGCCGTACAACGCCCGCTCCCGCTCCACCAGCAAGGGCATCGGGTTCGACCGGGAGAGCCGGTCGCGCAGCGGGTGTTCCGCGAGAACCGCGTCCACGGCCGGAGTCAGAGCGGCGGCGAGGCGGGTGGCCGGCGGCCGGGATTCGTCGCGCAACGCGTGCGCGGCGGTCAGCACCACCGCTCGTCCCGCCTCGTCCGGCACTCCGGCGGCGGCCCGCTCGTAGAGTTCGACGCCCTCCTCCAGGACCAGCCCGACGTCGATACCGGCCGGGACCTTGATGCCGGCGGCGCGGCGCCAGGTGGTCACCGGGTCGGACCACGCCTCCACCCGGTACGTCCAGTCGCCGACCGCTTCCGGGGTGACGTCGGCGCCCCAGCGGTCGGTGCCGGGGGCCAGTTCGCGCATGGGCGTCCAGGGGCCGGAGCGGCCCTCCGGGCCGTGCAGGACGACGTTCGCGCCGACCGCGTCGTGGCCCTCACCGAAGACGGTGGCCGTGACCTGGAAGGTTTCGCCCAGGACCGCCTTCGCCGCACGGCTGCCGCCCTCGACCGCCGGTCGGACATCGATGACGGGGACTCGTCCGACAGAGACGACAGGGACACGTCCGACAGAGATGACGGGGATACGTCCATCAGAGGGGACGCGGCCGTCGGCCGGGTTCTGGTTCATGGGTTTCACCTCCGCCGTTCCTGAGTTCGGTTCGTGGTACTCGGCACCGCCGGCAGGCCCTTACGAAACAGGGCTTGCTCGGAGGCCGTCCGACCGTCGGTGACTCGTCGAGCTCCTGTCGGTCCGTTCCGGCCGGTGGGCTTCCGGCCGGCGGGCATCCGAATCGGCGGACACGTGACGCTCGGCGGACAGGTAACGCTCGGCGGCGTGCACGGCCTCGCGCGCGCAGCGTTTCCCCATCAGCACGCACAGCGTGTAGCCCGTGTCCTCGAAATTGCCCCGGGCGGCACGGTCGGCGGGGGCGGCGAGCATCATGCGTTCCCAGGACCGGTAGAGCTCCAGGTGCCTGGCGACCTCGGCTTTGGCAGGCAGCAGCATTTCACCGGTCACCTTCCACTCCCTCGAATGCGCGCGGCTCGCCCGGGATCGTGCGTGAGGACCGTGCGCGGAGAGGCACCGACCGATTACGGCGGTCGATGCCCTCACTCATGGTGCACGGGGGACGACGGAACGTCCTGTTGTCGCTTCAACAACATCGGGAGGTGCTCGTGTTGCACGAATGGCGCAGTGCTCCCACTCTGGGAGTGACTCAGAAGCGATCAGTACTCACGCTTCGTGTTCAGGCTCGGTCCGCAGGGGGCGAGGAGGAGCGAGAGCTTCACCGGTGAGGAGCCAACGACGATGAAGACCGTAGTGCCCTGCTACTACCACCTCGACGTGGAGGTCAGTCCGGAGCGGGTCGAACAGGTCGGGCGCATTCTGGCCGCCCATCTCCGGTACTGGAATCTGGACAACCTCGTCGAGCCCGTCTGTCACTGTGCGGAGGTCCTGCTGCTCACGATCGACGAGCACGCCACGGACAAGAACACCACCATCGAGATGTGGTGGAACGGTCAGCACCTCATCACCGCGGTGGCGGACAACGACGGAGAGTTCCACCAGGACTCCGCCACCAGCGGCTGCCTGGCCCATATCGCCGCACTGAGCGACGGCTGGGGGTGCTGTGCCTCAGGTACCGGCGGAAAGATCATCTGGTTCTCGCGCCGCGCCCGCGCCATGGAACGCGCCCCGCTGGTCCCGGCTGTACCGGTGCCCAGTATTCGGGAGGCCCGCCGGATGCCCCGCGAGGCGCCGGTACCGGCCTTGGCGGTGGCCGGGCCCGTCGGCGGTCTGCTCGAAGACTCCGCCGCCGTCGGCGTCGGTGCCCAGGGCCCGGAAACCCCGTCGCTCATCATGGCGGTGCTCCCGGCGAACGACGGGTGATACGTCCGCGCGGAGATCCCGGACCGCGATAAAGACCCGCGAGACCCGGGAGATCCGGGAGATCGGCGAGATCCGGGGGAGCACTCCACCGGCCCGCGACCGCTTCGGCGGTC
>NZ_JBFAHW010000264.1:0-2101 GCF_040654355.1 Streptomyces sp. NPDC050704
CGAGTTCGCCGTACGAGAGCGTGCCGCCCTCGTGGCGGACCGCCACGGCCCCCGGAGTGCGGGCCGCCTGCTCCTCGAAACGCCCAAGGACGGTGGCGGTCTCGGCCCCGTACGTGGTGTCGTTCCACTCGGTCAGCTGCCGCTCCCGCTCCCCCGCCGGCAGGAAGGCCAGGCGGGCGTCACCCTTCGGGTCGTGGGCCATGGCCTCCAGGACCGCGCGGTAGATCGACGCGAGCCGGTCGAGGGCCGCCTGGCCGAGAACCAGGTTGTTCGCGGAGAGGTTGATGTGACCGGACAGCACCGAGACCCGCAGCCCGAATTCCAGGGCGCCCTCACCCACCGTGGCCTGCGTGTCGATCAGCTTCTCGTCCACCTGGTGGAAGTCCTGGTAGGAGAACGGGACGTCGATCAGGCGCCGGCCGTCGCCGAGTTCACGCTGGATCTCCGGCATCGGGAAGGCCCGGTGCGACCAGAGTTCCGCCTCGCGGGCGAAGACCTGCTCGGTCAACTCGCGCCAGGTGGCGGCCGAGCGGTCGTGCGCGAACGGCAGGGTGTTGAGGTGCATGCCGTAGACACGGTCGGCGCCCCGCGCCTCCGGGCGGGCGTTGCACACCAGGCCGGTGAAGAAACGCTCGTCCGGGGTCAGCTGGCTCATGACCTTCAGGTGCGCCGCGTGCAGCACGCTCTTCAGTGAGGCGCGGGCGTCGGCGGCCAGACCGCGCAGGCCCTGCTCCAGGTCACCGAAGGAGACCTGGCTGCGGGACTGGCGGCGTTCCGAGCCGGGGGCGTCGGCCCATGCCTGCGGCAGGGCGAGCCGCGGGTACTCGGTGACGACGTCCCGCCAGTAGGCGCGGTCGGCTGCGGAGGCCAGCGAGTCGAGCTCGGCGGCCACGAAGTCCGCGTACCGCACGGCCGGCGCCTCGTAGGGCTCGGCCGCGCCGGTGTCCCTGATCTGCCGGTAGGCGTCGATGACCTCCATGACGAGGGTGAAGGTGCTCCAGCCCTCCATCACGACATGGCACTCCGTGATGGCCAGCCACCAGGCCCCGGCCTCCTCGACGTGGGCGGCGATCCGCATCAGCGGCGCCCGGTCCAGGTCGAAGACGTCGGCACGCTCCCGGGCCGTGAACTCCCGCACCGCCCGGTTGATGCCGTCCCGGTCGAGACCGCCGAGGTCGCGGGTCGCGAAGGGGATCTCGGCGGTGGCGTGCACGAGCTGCATCGGCACCGAGTAGGTGGACAGGTCGACGGAGGTGCGCAGCACCTCGTGCCGGGCGACGATCTCGGCCACGGCCCGCCGCAGCGCGTCCGCGTCGAAGGCGACCTCGTCGCGGATCCGCATGGAGAAGACGTTGTGGTACGTGTTCCTGCCGTCCCCGCGCTGCATCTCGACCACCATGCCGAGCTGCGCCTGGGAGAGCGGGTAGGCGTCGGCGAGCCCGCCGGGCAGTCGCTCGCGGTCCGCGTCGGACAGCAGCGCGAACGGCTCCACGCTGCTCACCCCGGTCGCCGGGGCGGGCCGTCCCGTCGCCAGTTCGGCGAGCGCGGCCACCGTCAGGTTCTCCAGGACGTCGCGCACCGCCAGGTCGAAGCCGGCCTCGCGCAGGGCGCCCACCAGGGACAGGGCACGGATCGAGTCGCCGCCGAGGTCGAAGAAGCTGTCCTCGACGCCGACCCGGTCCAGGCCGAGGACGTCGGCGACGGCGTCGGCGATGCGCTGCTCGGCGACGGTGCGCGGGGCGACGTACGTCTGGTCGCCGGTGAGCGCCGTGTCCTGGCCGGGGGCGGGCAGGGCGCGTTTGTCGAGCTTGCCGTTGGTGGTCAGCGGCAGCGCGTCGAGGGCGACGAACGCCGACGGGACCATGTACTCGGGCAGTTGAGCGGCGAGGTGGCCGCGCAACTCGCCCAGCGCGGGCGGCTGTTCGCCGGCGGGCACCAGGTAGGCGACGAGGCGTTTGTCGCCGGGGGTGTCCTCGCGGACCAGCACGACGGCGTCACGGACCTGGGGGTGTGCGGCCAGCGCGGTCTCGATCTCGCCCAGCTCGATACGGAAGCCGCGGATCTTGACCTGGTCGTCGATCCGGCCCAGGAACTCCAGACC
>NZ_JBFAHW010000265.1:0-1997 GCF_040654355.1 Streptomyces sp. NPDC050704
TATTCCACGGTCACCGCGGACCGGTTCGACACGACGGTCCTGGACGCCGGGTACTGGTACCGGAATCTACGGTCCACCGTCCGCCTCGAACCCACCGTCACCGGTCTGATCGAAGCCGGACACCGGGGGTTCGTCGAGATCAGTCCGCATCCGGTGTTGACGTCCGCGGTGCAGGAGACGGCGGAGGCGGTGGGGCGTGAGGTGGCGGTGACCGGCACGCTGCGGCGCGGTGAGGGCGGCTTGGAGCGGCTGTTGTTGTCGCTGGGCGAGGCGTATGTGCACGGGGCCTCGGTCGACTGGCGGGAGTGGTTCGCCGGGAGCGGTGCCCGGCCGGTGGATCTGCCCACCTACGCCTTCCAACACCAGCGCTACTGGCCCGAGACGATCTCGGTCGCCGGTGCTGCCGGCCGGGCCGTGGACGACTGGCGCTATCGCGTCGTCTGGCGCCGGAGCGCGGCCGCCGAGGACGCGCCGCTGTCGGGGCGTTGGCTGTTGATCTCGCCCGATGAACAGGTCGCCGAAGCCTTGCGGTCCGCCGGCGCGCGGGTCGATGTCTCCGTGCGGGCCGTACCCGGTGACTACGCGGGTGTGGTCGCCTCGCCCGGCTCCCTCGACGAAGCCGTCGCCCTACTGAAAGAGCTCGACGCCACCGGGGTGGGGGCCCCCGTGTGGTGGCTGACCGAGGCGGCGGCCGCCGTCACCTCCGGGGACGAGGTACACCCGGAGGCCGCGCAGCTGTGGGGACTCGGCCCGGTGGTCGGACTGGAGCACCCCGACTGGTGGGGCGGCCTCGTCGACCTGCCCACCCGCTGGACCGAGCACACCGGCCGACTGCTGGCGGCCGTCCTCGCCGCCACGGGAAGCGGCGAGGATCAGATCGCCCTGCGTGAGTCCGGCGTCTTCGTCCGGCGGTTGGTGCGGGCGCCGTTGGCGGGGCGTGGTCCGGTGCGTGCGTGGAAGCCGCGGGGGACGGTTTTGGTGACGGGTGGTACGGGTGGTGTGGGTGCGCATGTGGCGCGGTGGTTGGCCGCCGAGGGGGCGGAGCATTTGCTGTTGACGAGTCGTCGGGGTGCGGCGGCTCCGGGGGCCGATGTGCTGGCGGGGGAGTTGCGGGCTCTTGGTGCCGGTGTGACGTTCGTGGCGTGTGATGTTTCCGACCGGGAGGCGTTGGCCGCCGTGCTGGGGGACGTTCCGCAGGAGACCCCGCTGACCGCCGTCGTCCACGCCGCCGGAGTGGCGACCTTCTCCGACGTACTGTCCATCGAAGCGGCGGAACTGACGGACGGCACCGCGGCCAAGGTGGACGGAGCCCGTCACCTGGACGAGCTCACCGCCGGCCTGGACCTCGACGCGTTCGTGCTCTTCTCGTCGGGCGCGGCCGTGTGGGGCAGCGCGGGCAACGGCACGTATGCCGCCGCGAACGCGTTCCTCGACGGCCTTGCCCAGCAACGCCGTACCCGCGGACTCTCCGCCACTTCGCTCGCCTGGGGCGGCTGGGCCGGCGGTGGCATGCTCCAGGGCTCCGAGGCCGTCGCGGGCCAGTTGGAGCGGATGGGCGTACGGCAGATGCAGCCCGAACTGGCCATCGGTGTCATGCGGGAAGCCGTCGAACACGACGAGACCACCCTCGCCGTCACCGACATGGACTGGCAGCGGTTCGCCCCCGTCTACGCCCTGGCCCGTCGGCGTCCGCTGATCGAGGAGATCCCCGAGGCCGCCCGCGCCCTGCGGGGCCAGGACGCGACCGCGGACGGGGCGGGTACCGACGAGACCGCCGCTGCCCGGCTCAGGGACAGCCTCGGCCGGCTGACCGATGTCGAACGCCAGGACGTCCTGGCAGACCTGGTACGCGAACACGCCGCGGCGGTCCTCGGACACGCGTCCCCGGACGACCTCACCTCGGACCGGCCGTTCAAGGACCTGGGGTTCGACTCGCTGACGGCGACGGAGCTGCGCAACCGGCTGAACACGGCCACCGGCCTGCGGCTGCCCGCCAC
>NZ_JBFAHW010000266.1:0-1953 GCF_040654355.1 Streptomyces sp. NPDC050704
GGTCGGGTGGCCCGGGGGAATTTCACCCCCGGGCTCCCACAGATCCCGGCGTGACAGTCTCCCGTCACCGGGCTCCTATTGTCCTGGTCACCAGATCGAGTGGACCCATTTCCAGTGGGCGAAGAAGAGCGGGTACGCGGTGGTGACCTGCTTCCATCGCCGGTGGAATTTCTTGAAGGTCTTCAGCCGCCGGTATTTCTTGCGGACCCAGCGCATCAGGTAGTAGTTGATGCGCTTGAGGAGGGGATACAGCTCGGTACGATAGAAGGCACCGTAGTACTGCATCCAGCCGCGGATGATGGGGTTGAGCCATCGCGCGAACTCGCCGAGGGTGTAGCCGATGTGCATGTGGAGCCGCCAGGAGCGGACCTCCGTGCTCATCTTCTTGAGAGCGTCCTTGCTTGGCGCCGGAAGGAATGAAGTGAAGATCTTTCCGTTCCGGTCTCGCGCTGGACGACGCCGGAACGTGAAACCGAGGAAGGTGAACGACGTTGCCGCGACCTCATCGTGGCGCCCGTCTCTTCCGCAGTACACGATCCGGGTCTTGGCCGGGTGCAGTTGCAGGCCGACCTCTTCCATCCTGTCCCCGATCGCCTTCAGGACCGCACGGGCCCGGCGTTCGGAGTCGCAGTGCACGACTGCGTCATCCGCATAGCGTTCGAACTGGACGTCCGGAAAGTTCCGGGAGAGCCACAGATCGAATGCATAGTGCAGAAACAAGTTCGCCAGCACGGGAGAAACCACCGAACCTTGTGGGGTTCCGCGATCCCGCTGCCGCAAGGTGCCGTCGGGCAGTTGCAGTGGAGCGGCAAGCCACCGCTTCACATACAACACGACCCACGCGGCATCGGTATGGGTCTCCACCGCCTTGATAACGAGGTCCCAGCGGACGCTGTCGAAGAATTTGGAGACATCGAGATCGACGGCCCACTTCTTCTTCCAGCACCGCCGCCGGCATGCCTCAACCGCGTTCAGAGCCGACCTGCCCGGCCGGTAGCCGTAGGAGTCCGGGTGGAACACCGGCTCCACCCGCTTCTCCAGATGAGCGGCCACCACCGTCTGGGCGATTCTGTCCGCGACCGTGGGCACACCGAGCAAACGAACCCCGCCGCCATGCGACTTCGGGATTTCCACACCTTTCACCGGAGGAGGAAAGTAGCTTCCCGAGGACATTCGATTCCAGATCTTATAGAGGTTCCTCTTCAGATCCTTCTCGAACTCCTCGATCGTGCAGCCATCCGCCCCCGGAGCACCCTGATTGGCCTTGACCTTCAGGTATGCCTCCCAGACCTCCGTCTTTGATATCTCGAACGACTTGATCTGTGACTTCAGCTCGCCCACGCAGCTCCTCCCAGGGAACTCCTGGTTGACCGAACAAACGAACCACGGACAATCCGGCCCCTTCGCTCCGCTCCCACCGCGCCCAGCAGGAGGTTCACCGCTACTACGAACCGGTCCGCCAACACACTTCGCATCGGTACTCAGTTCCTCGCGGGTTGTCCGCTTGGAAGGCTCCCTTTCACAACGCCGCGTGGAAAACGCAGAGTTGAGGCATCGAAGTGTGTCTTCCCACGTTCCGCACGAAAGCAGCAGACCAGATTCACGTCGCCTCCACGCCGGGCACCACCTGGCCAGTAAACGGGTTTCCGCCAGGCTCATCCCGGGCCAAAAAGTAACACCCGGTTCTGATGCCATTTCATCAATAACGACGCGTCAACAGCGATCCCCCGTAAAGGGGACTGCGCTCCGTCTCCCTGATCCCCACCTGACGCCTCACGGACGCCTTTTCCACAGTCGCTCACCACGGTCGCGTCACCGCTTCCGCAGCATGTGGCGGTTTGGAGCCTCCCCCCGCAGGGCGACTCCGAAGGGCCGAAAGTCCTTCATCTCTCGTGCAGCACCGCGTTCAGCTACTCAACTACCACAAGCAGCCTCCCGCGTTCGTGGCACACC
>NZ_JBFAHW010000267.1:0-1804 GCF_040654355.1 Streptomyces sp. NPDC050704
TTGGCGCGCCCGATGGGGTTGTCCAGGAACAGCGTGCCCGCGTGCCGGTGCTTGTCGCGGCCCCGGTCGTTGGAGCGCAGGGCCGCCATCGTGCACCCCGCCATGCTCGGCATCGAGAACACGACGACGAACACGTCCCGCGTCATAGCCAACACCCCGTACGGTCCCCTGACCGAGGCCGATCGCGACTTCGTCGTCAAAGTCCGCGCGGCCGGCCTGTGGGAGTACCCCCTGGGGGAGATGACCATGCAGCGGGGCACCACGAAGGAGATGAAAACGGCAGGCGAGCACCTGATCGTCGGCCATGCCGGGCTGGACGAGATGTGCCGCAAGATCGCCCCCGAGCTGAACATCACCCTGCCGAACCAGGCCAGTCCTCAGCAGCAGCAATTCGTGGCGACGGTGGACTCCAAGACCGGCAAGGAGTTCGACTCCACCGCGGTCGGCATCATGCGGGTCACCCACGGTCAGATCTTCCCGACCATCGCCAAAATCCGCGCCAGTACCCAGAACACCTTGGTCCGCCAGCTCGCCGACCTGTCCAACGACACGGTCCTGGACCACATCACGGTCCTGGAGGACACCGGCCTGGTCAACTACGACCAGGTCAACTTCCAGCAGACCGCACCGCCCAAGCTCCCCAAGGTCGAGCTCACCCCGCCCGCACCCCAGCCCGGTTCCCCGGTCGTCGTCCTCACTCCGCGCCCGGACCTGGATGTCAACACCAGTTCGCCGGTACCCGCTCCCAGCCCGACCGGCGAGTAAACAGCCGAGTGGACAGCGAGGTGCGGGTCTCAGGGACCTGACCGGGACGCTCCGGCCTCCACGGCGAGCGCGTCGATGACGACACCCGGGTCAGGCGTCGCGGGCCATCGGGAGGTCCAACGCCCAGCCCAGCGGGTGCGGCTCCGCGTCGTCGAGCGCTGGAACCGAGGGCTCTCGCCCGGCTTCGTTGAAGGCGGCGAGGGCCTCCATGAGCGCCAGGCGCTGCACCGGCGTGAGCCGTTCGACGATCGCGGTGATCTCGGTGCGCCGTCGGGCGGTGACGTCCTCGACCGTGCGCCGGCCTTCCTCGGTGAGCTGCAGGAGGGTCTCGCGGCGGTTGTCGGGGTTGAGGTGCCGGTCGGCCAGCCCGGCCGCGATCAGCCGGTCCACCATCCGCATCGCGGTGGAGGGCGCCACCTGGAGCAGGTCGGCGAGCGCGACCAGCTTGGTGGCCCCGCGTGTGGACAGCACCACGAGCATTCTGAACTGCGGAAGCGTCACGCGTTCCTCGACCTCGGCGAGGGAGCGGGCGGAGAGCGCCACCAGCAGTCGCGACGCGTTCAGCACCGCACGGGTCACCACGTCAACATCGTCCATCGCCCCCGCGGGGCTCTCACGCTCCGGCATACGTCCTTTGTACCGTGCCGAAGTCCCTGCTCACTCACTCGATGTGAACAGATTTTCCTTCCCCATGACCGTGGTGACGCAACAGGAGCATCGCGGCGGCGTCGTAGTGAGGTTGCCCGTCGGCATGCCGGGCCAGGTCCGAAAGGAGTTCGAGCTGGATGTCGTGGTGGCGCAGGTGTTCCGCGATGGCCGGGAACTCGGCGGCGCCGCGACACGGTGGGTGGCTGCGATTCTCGGCATGCTGCGGGCGGCTGGACGTGGTCGGGATGCGGAGCGGAAGGGTGCTGGACAGTCGCCGGTGCCGGCGATACGGGCGTCGAAGCAGCCCGGTCGGTCGGTCTCGTGAGCCACGGCACCTCCGGTACGGCTTCGGGCGGTTGGTGCGGGCCGGGTGAACCATCGTCACCCGGCC
>NZ_JBFAHW010000268.1:0-1783 GCF_040654355.1 Streptomyces sp. NPDC050704
ATGTCGCCGTTGCCCATCAGGGCGTGGACCGCGTCGATGGCGAAGGAGCCCTGACTGGCCTCCATCATCCCGCCGAGCATCGCGAAGACCGCGTCGCGCCCCTGGTGCTCACCGGAGAACCGGTTGCCGCCCGGCTGGTGCCAGACGATCTCCTCGGCCAGGAGCTCCCCGACCTTGGCCAGGTCACCCCTCCGCACAGCCTGGAAGTACTCACTTGCGATGTCGACGTTCTTACTGGTCACGGCAACGCTCCTTACGCCCCTGACACAGAGGCAGCACGACTTACTGTTACAGGCTGAATGCAGGACACGATGTGCGCTCGTTCATCCCGCCACATGGGGCAGCAGCCACCGATGACCGGCCCCTCTTCTTCGGCGAGTTGACCCTGTTGGAGACCCATACTCACCGCCGGTAACCAGTCACCTCAACGTAACCAATGCCATGATGTGACGCAGGTCACTCCACCTGGTCTTCGATGTACTGCCCGCGCACCCCAGGCGTGGCGACCAGACGCATTGACCCCACAGCGCCATCGCGGTTGCATGTTTGTGGACCTCCAGTGGGGAGTTGGAGGAGATTCCGTGTCCTAACTGGGGGGAAAATGAGGGTGAATACGAACTGGCGCACCACAAGACCTGTGCGGGCCACTCTGAGCGCGGCGGTCGCGGCCTGCGCGGTCATGACGGTGCTGCCCGGAGCCGCCTCGGCCGAGCCCGCGGGCGTCGCGGGCGACCTCGAAGCCGGTGTCGAGAGGATCAGTGTCGCGGCCGACGGCACCCAGGCCGACGACAACTCCGTCGGCGCCTCGGTCACGCCCGACGGCCGCAGCATCGTCTTCTCGTCGTCGGCGAAGAACCTCACGCCCGACGCCCCGACGGCAGGCGACAGGGTGTTCGTCCGCGACCAGCAGACGAGTCAGACCAAGCGGCTCGGGGCCCAGACCCCGATCGGGCCTCCGGTGATCAGCGGTGACGGGGAATACGTCGCCTATCCGATCCAGTGGATGAGGAACACGCGGATCCGCCTGCCTCAGGTGAGCACGGGACGGGAGATCTCCACCAACTGCTGGTACAGCTGCACCCAGCCGTCGATGAGCACGGACGGCCACTCCGTCGCCCATGCCGTCACCATCAGCAAGCTCAGCTCGCGCGTCGAGGTCGAGAACTGGTACGCCAACACCAAGGAGGTCATCGTCGCCCTCGACCACAACCTCCCATCGCGGCCGTCCATCAGCGGCGACGGCCGCTATGTCGCCTACGAGGACGGCAAGAGGGAGGATGTCTTCGTGAGAGACCGGACCAGCGGCACCACCTCCGGCCCGCTCGACAGCCCGTCCCAGTGGTCGACACTCGTCCAGCTCAGCGACGACGGCAGCAAGGTCGTCTATTTCGCGGGCTCCGACACTTACGTCTACGACATGGGCTCGGGCACCACCCAACTGGTGCCGAACGTGCGAGGCGTGGCCATCGATCCCACCGGCCGCTATCTGCTGTACGCCCCGCACGACGCGAACGGAGCGTCGCTCACGCTGCGCGATCTGGAGACGGGCACCGACGAGATCGTCTCGAACCAGCCCGCCTCGGCCGGGACGGACGCGGTCAGCGCCGGTGGGCGCGACGTGGTCTTCCAGTCCACGGCCGACGACATCGTGCCCGGCGACACCAACGGCAAGTCGGACGTCTTCGTCCGCCACTTCTACTGATCGTCCCGGCCGGCGCGCTCCCCGGGCCAGGACCCGACCTCAGGCACCTCGGGAACGGGCAACGGCTCGGGCGAAGGCTTC
>NZ_JBFAHW010000269.1:0-1754 GCF_040654355.1 Streptomyces sp. NPDC050704
TAAACCTGCGTCAAGCAGGTTCCTCGCCGCGCGGCTTGCTTCAGCGATCAGACGAGGTCGAACCGGTCGAGGTTCATGACCTTGTCCCACGCCGCGACGAAGTCCTTCACGAACTTCTCCTTCGCGTCATCGCTCGCGTAGACCTCCGCGAGCGCACGCAGCTCGGAGTTCGATCCGAAGACGAGGTCGGCACGGCTGCCGGCCCACTTCAGCTCGCCCGTGGCGGCGTCGCGCCCCTCGAACGTGTTCTGGTCCGCGGACGTCGACTTCCACGTCGTACCCAGGTCGAGCAGGTTGACGAAGAAGTCGTTGGTCAGCGCCTCGGGGGTCGCGGTGAACGCGCCGAGCTGCGACTGCTGGTAGTTCGTGCCCAGCACGCGCAGGCCGCCGACGAGGACCGTCATCTCGGGGGCGCTCAGGGTCAGCAGGTTCGCCTTGTCGAGCAGCAGGTACTCGGCCGGCAGACGGTTGCCCTTGCCGAGGTAGTTGCGGAAACCGTCGGCGGTCGGCTCGAGCGCGGCGAAGGACTCCGCGTCGGTCTGCTCCTCGGTCGCGTCGACGCGACCCGCGGTGAAGGGCACCTCGATGTCGAAGCCGGCGTCCTTGGCGGCCTTCTCCACGCCCGCGCAGCCGCCGAGCACGATCAGGTCGGCCAGGGAGACCTTCGTGGCGCCGGAGTTGAACTCCCGCTGGACGCCTTCGAGCGTGCGCAGCACCGACGCGAGCTGGTCGGGCTCGTTGACCTCCCAGCCGCGCTGCGGCTCCAGGCGGATGCGCGCGCCGTTGGCGCCGCCGCGCTTGTCGCTGCCGCGGAACGTCGAGGCCGACGCCCACGCGGTGCTGACCAGCTGCGAGACGGTCAGGCCCGAGTCGAGGAGCTTGGCCTTGAGGGCCGCGATGTCCGCGGCGCCGATGGCCTCGCCCTCGGCCTGCGGCAGCGGGTCCTGCCACACCAGGGTCTCGTCCGGGACCTCAGGGCCGAGGTACAGCGACTTCGGACCCATGTCGCGGTGGGTCAGCTTGAACCAGGCACGGGCGAAGGCGTCCGCGAACTGGTCGGGGTTCTCGTAGAAGCGGCGCGAGATCGGCTCGTAGATCGGGTCGAAGCGAAGCGACAGGTCGGTGGTGAGCATCGTCGGGAGCTTCGTCTTCGACGCGTCGTGCGCGTCGGGGATGATCGCCTCGGCGTTCTTCGCCACCCACTGGTTCGCGCCGGCCGGGCTCTGGGTGAGCTCGTACTCGTACTCGAAGAGGTTCTTGAAGAAGTTGTTGCTCCACTGCGTGGGCGTCTCCGTCCACGTCACCTCCAGACCGGAGGTGATGGCGTCGCCGCCCTTGCCGGTGCCGTGGGTGGACTTCCAGCCCAGGCCCTGCTCCTCCATGGAGGCGGCCTCGGGGTCGTTGCCCACCGCGTCGGCCGGGCCGGCGCCGTGGGTCTTGCCGAAGGTGTGGCCACCGGCGATGAGGGCGACGGTCTCCTCGTCGTTCATCGCCATCCGGCGGAACGTCTCACGGATGTCGCGGGCCGCGGCCAGCGGGTCCGGGTTGCCGTTCGGGCCCTCCGGTTTGAAGTAGATCAGGCCCATCTGGACGGCGCCGAGCGGGTTCTCCAGCTCGCGGTCGCCGGTGTAGCGCTGGTCGTCGAGCCAGGTGGTCTCGGGACCCCAGTAGACGTCCTCGTCGGAGTTGTTCCAGCAACTCATCGGACAGCCGGGCGGACTTGGGCTGCGCCGTCGCCTCGGGGGTGTCCGAGC
>NZ_JBFAHW010000270.1:0-1730 GCF_040654355.1 Streptomyces sp. NPDC050704
GGAAACGCAGGATGTTCCGGTCCGCGACGAGCGCGGCGTAGGCGCCGCGCGCCGCGTCCAACGCCGCCTCGGGCGCCGGCCCGGCCCCGCCCGACGCCGGCGAGTGAGCGGCCAGCGTGTCGGTCATGACGACGGACACGTGGTCGACCACCGCCGCGAACAGTGCTTCCTTGTTCGGGTACAGGCGATAGAGATACGGCTGAGAGACGCCGACCCAGTCTGCGATCTCGTGCGTCGTCGTACCGTAGAAGCCCTTTCGCGCGAAGCAGTCGACCGCGGCGGCCACGAGGGTCCGACGTCGTTCGTCGCTCTTCGTGCTGGTACCGGCGGCAGGCATGGGCGTCAGTCAAACACGGCTTCCCTCAGCCTCCAAAAGCCACGCTGCGGTCGGAGTCGGACGGCACGTCGTGGGGCGTGAGCGCCTCGATCGCCACCAGCGGGTTCCAGTAGTCCAGGTAGTGGGTGATGTGCGCGTCGTCATCGGTCCGGACGACGGAGATGCACGTCTGCTCGTACGGCTTGCCGGTCGGCAGCGCCGTGCCCTTCGAGCGGAATTCGGCGATCACCAGACTCGGATCGACCGTCTCGTGGAACACCAGGTCGACGAACTCCACGTCAAAGGTCTCGGGAAAGTTGCTCATGTGCGCGCGCAGTGCGTCTCGCCCCGTTACCCGCTGGGGCACGCCGGCCGGCGCGTACGGGAACTCGAGCACCGCGTCCGGGGCGAACAGCTCCACCCACTCCTCGGTGTGTCCGGCAGCGGTGAGGCGCAGGTGCTCGGCCACGGCGTGCTGGGCAGCGGCGCGGCGCGCGGCGTCGTCTTCCTGGACTGTCATTTCCACTCCTGCGTTAGTGGTCGACCTATAACTTACCGCACCGTATGCCGTTGTGCGGGCGGGTAGTCGAGGTCGTCTCCGAGGCACGTGAGTTCCTCATGGTCACGGGATCACGCAGCCGTGAGAAAGCGTACTTGGCGTCGATCGGGACGACGGTGGCACCGCAGCCCGATCTGGCCCATTACTGCGAGGCGTGCGCGTCAGCACGGCCGGTGGAGACCGTGGAGGCCGTGCGCGCGCTGCCAGTTCGGCATGGCGGAACGTCAGGGCAGGGAGAAGCGTGAGGAAAGACTCGGTGGCACTCGCCACCCAGCGGTCGGCATCGGTGATCGAGCCGGCCCAGGAGCTGGTCCGGCGGTCCAGCCGCGGGGGGATCGACGACTACGCACCGGTGCTGACGGTCCTGGAGGACTGGCTGCCCGACCGCGCCTTGCCCCACCGGCGTCTGCACGACGATGCGGGCCAGCTCGTGGGCCTGCTCGTCGAGATCGCCGGCCAAACTCCAGAAGCAGCGCACCAAGAGCGCCAAGCGGCGACTCCAGGCCCGCGCCCGCAAAGAGGCACGGCACGCCGCCAACCAGAACCACATCATCTCCAAGACGATCGTGACCGAGGCTGAACGCACCGGGCGCGGCCTGTCCCTCGAAGAACCCGTGTCGACCAGGGGCTTTTCATCTGCCAGGGGTGCGGGGTCGTTGCCCACGCCGACCGGAATGCTTCCCACAACATCGCCACCCGTAGCGAGAGCGTGTGGAACGCGGGGCGTGAGTCACGCGTCCCTACCACCCCATAACCGGGTGTCTCGACGGAGGAGTCCACCCCAGCAGCCAGTTGGGCACTACCTCCAAGCCCAGTCCCTTAGGGCCGGGTCAAGTTGACAGGCACACCCGGGCT
>NZ_JBFAHW010000271.1:0-1688 GCF_040654355.1 Streptomyces sp. NPDC050704
CCCGGGCTGTTCTGCCAGCGGCAGAACACCGGCCCGACCGGGCTCGACGATCACTATGGTCCATCGCATGGCGACTGTTACCACGTGCACGGTCGAATACCCGGCCGACGGCCTGACGATGATCGGGCACCTCGCGCTCCCGGCCGGTGTCGACCGCCGACCCGCGGTCCTGGTCGGACCCGAGGGACCGGGACTGAACGACTTCCAGCGCCGCCGGGCCGACGCCCTCGCCGAACTGGGGTACGTGGCGCTGGCCTTCGACATCCACGGCGGGCGTTGGTTCACCGACCCCGAGGAGATGCTGGCGCGTTGTATCCCGTTGCTCGCCGACCCCGACCGCATGCGGGGCATCGGCCACGCGGCACTCGACGTGTTGCGCGCCCAACCGCGGACCGACCCGGACCGGATCGCCGCCGTCGGCTACGGCACCGGGGGCGCAATCGTGCTGGAACTCGGGCGCGACGGCGTCAACCTGCGCGCGATCGGGACAGTCAACGCACTGACCACGGGCCGACCGGGCGAGGCGGCACGCATTCGCTGCCCGGTGTGGGCCGCGGTCGGGTCGGAAGACCCGATCATGCCGCCCGCGCAACGGGACGCGTTCGCCGCCGAGATGCAGGCCGCGGGCGTCGACTGGCGCCTGGTGGTCTACGGCGGCGCCTTGCACGCCTTCCACCACCCGCCGGTCGACCAGACCGTGCTCCCCGGCGTCGGCTACCACCCACGGCACGCGCAGCGAGCCTGGCACGACGTCGTCGACCTGCTCGCCGAGTGCCTGCCCGTGACGGAGTGATCTGGTCAGTCCAAGCTCGGGGCATGCACGCAGCCTTGGGGAGTGGCGAGGTAGGGCCGGCCCAGCCTTGGGGAGTGGCCAGGTAGGGGCCGGCCTACTTGCGCGAGTAGCCCGTTGGGCCGTCCTGGTCGGAGAGGGACCGTGTTACTTCTCCAGGACGCCCGAGGAAGCGATCTCGATCTTCGTGCGGGTGGCACCGGAGCGTGAGCCCAGGGATTCGATCTTCGTCACCAGGTCCTGGCCCTCGACGACTTCGCCGAAGACCACGTGCTTGCCGTCCAGCCACGGGGTGAGCACCGTGGTGATGAAGAACTGCGAGCCGTTGCTGTCGCGGCCGGAGTTTGCCATGGACAGCAGGAACGGCTTGTCGTGTGGGAGCTTGAAGTTCTCGTCGTCGAACTTTCCGCCGTAGATGCTCTTGCCGCCGGTGCCGTCGCCGCGGGTGAAGTCGCCGCCCTGGAGCATGAAGTCCGGGATGACGCGGTGGAAGCCCGAGCCCTCGTATCCGAAGCCGTGCTGGCCGGTGGCCAGCTCACGGAAGTTCCGCGCCGTCTTGGGGACGACGTCGTCGTACAGGTGGAAGACGATCCGGCCCGCGGCCTTGCCGTCAAGGGTGATGTCGAAGAAAACGTTGGTAGACATGAGGAGATCCTGTCATGGCGCCGTGTACCACCTTGGAGCGGCCGGTCAGTGCGGCCACTCCAGCGGTGATGTCAGGCGGGACGGCCGGTGGAGGAGAGGTCCGGGCGGGCGCGGTGGCGCCGGCGGCCCGTGCAGCCGCGGGCGACGCCGACGCCGGTCTCCATCACCCGTTCGGGCCGGCTCGATCTGACCGGCACGGATCCGCTGACGGACCTCCTGAACGGCGTACGGACCAGTGGTGCGATCTTCCACC
>NZ_JBFAHW010000272.1:0-1603 GCF_040654355.1 Streptomyces sp. NPDC050704
GCGACTCCGAAGGGCCGAAAGTCCTTCATCTCTCGTGCAGCACCGCGTTCAGCTACTCAACTACCACAAGCAGCCTCCCGCGTTCGTGGCACACCCTTTTTCAGGATCTCAATCGCCTGCTGCTGCTCGCGGTTCTCCCGCCGCAGCTGCTTGAGCTCCTCGCGCTCGGCACTGCTCAATTCGCCCGGAGCGCCCTCGCCCTGCCCCGCCTTCGCCTTGCGGCACCAGCCGCGCAGGGACTCGGAGCTGATGCCGAGTTCCCGAGCGACCGCCGTGACCGTCTTGCCCGAGGAGTCGACGAGCGCGATCGCGTCCCGCTTGAACTCTTCGGTGTACCGCTTCGTGTACTTGCTTCCCACCTGGTGCTACTTCCTCTGGAACCTCAGGTCCCAGTCTCCAGGTGTCCACGATCAAGGGGAAGGTTCACTCCCCCGCCGTACCCGGTCCCGTAGCCGCCTGCCCTGGTTTCCGGCAGGAGCGACAGCAGGCCGTCCCTCGTCCGGATCCAGAAGGGTCCGGTCTGATCGATGATGAGCCGGTGGAACTCATCGTCCGGCCGGAGGTCGAGCGGGGTGTAGGTGAGACGGGTCCACTTCTCGATGGTGCCGCTGACGGTGCGGTAGTGGCGGGCGACGACGGGCAGACTGAACTCCTGGTCGATGAAGGTCTGATGGCACAGACAGCCGGATCCGCTGACGGCAGCCGGGCTGTCCGTGTCGTCCCGCACGCACGGGTGGAACAGGTCGAGGATCTTCTCCGCAGCCACAAGCGTCGTGTGCAGGGCGTTCGGCTTGCACGGCTGGAGCCTGCTCAGCCACTCCCGGACGTACCGCGACTCCCGCTCGATGGACACCGTGCCGTTGAGTCCGGCACTGCCCACCCTCGGGCGGGGTCGTATACCGGCTGTAAGTCGATCGACTGGGGGGTCAACCGGCAGGACTCCTTGGCGTGTTGGGTCCGCGCCGGCCGGCTTCTTTGACAGTGCACCACGGCGACGCACCAGGCCAGAAGGCGGATGAAGCAGCGGCTCGCGGATGGCCGCGACGGGTGAGGGGCAGTTCCGCAGGAGCCTGGCCTGGCACATCGCCCGCCGCCCCGGGGGCCTGGTCGCGCTCGCGATTCAGTACGGCCATCTGCGGACTTCCGTATCGGCCGGGTATGCCGCACGCAGCCGGGACGGCATCCACGACCTCCTCGACGTCGAGACGTCCCGCGCCACCATCGACACCGTCGCCGACCTGAATGCCGCTCTCGAGGACGGCCTCGGCACCTCCGGGCCCGCCGCCCGCCGGGCCATCACAGCCGCCACCACCGCACCCCAGTACACCGGCACCGTCATCATCGCCCGGCAGGCCCGCCAGATCCTCGCCAACCTCCACCTGGCCGTCTACCTTTGATCTTGGCCAGTGCTCCGCCGTTTACGGCAGGGGTGAAGGCCATCTCAGGGCTGCTCTGACCCGCGCGGTGTGCACGGGGCCGCGGTGTTGTCCTCAGCCGACGGGGCGCTGTTGGTTCTCGATGTACTGGCGGACGACGGTCAGCGGTGCCCCGCCGCAGGACCCGGCGAAGTAGGAGCCGGACCAGAAGTGGCCGCCCCACAGGT
>NZ_JBFAHW010000274.1:0-1513 GCF_040654355.1 Streptomyces sp. NPDC050704
AAGATCAAGGCGAAGAACGCGATCAAGGACTCCGCGCGCGTGCTGGGTTATCCGTACGCGATGGGCGACCGGCTCACCAAGGCGATGCCCGCCGATGTCGGAGGAGCCGGTATCGAGTTGGCGGGGATCACGGACCCCTCGCATCCGCGGTACGGCGAGGCGGGCGAGATCCGGGGGATGTACGAGAACGAGCCGGATGTGAAGAAGGTCATCGACACCGCGAAGGGTGTGGAGGGTCTGGTCCGGCAGATGGGTGTGCACGCGGCCGGCGTGATCATGTCCAGTGAGCCGATCGTCGACCATGCGCCGATCTGGGTGCGGCACACCGACGGTGTGACGATCACGCAGTGGGACTACCCGCAGTGCGAGTCGCTGGGCCTGCTGAAGATGGACTTCCTGGGTCTGCGCAACCTGACGATCATGGACGACGCCATCAAGATGGTGAAGGCCAATAAGGGCATCGACATCGATCTGCTGAGCCTCCCGCTCGATGACACCCCGACGTTCGAGCTTCTGGGACGCGGCGACACGGTCGGTGTCTTCCAGTTCGAGAGCAGTGCGATGCGCTCCTTGTTCCGGCTGATGAAGCCGGACCGGTTCGAGGACATCACGGCTGTCACCGCCCTGTACCGGCCGGGCCCGATGGCGATGAACTCGCACACGAACTACGCCTTACGAAAGACCGGGCAGCAGGAGATCACCCCGATCCACCCGGAACTCGAAGAACCCCTGAAGGACGTCCTGGGCCTCACCTATGGACTGGTGGTCTACCAGGAGCAGGTGCAGAAGGCGGCACAGATTCTCGCGGGCTACAGCCTGGGGCAGGCGGATCTGCTGCGCCGGGCCATGGGCAAGAAGAAGAAAGAGATCCTGGACAAGGAGTTCGTCCCCTTCCGCGGCGGATGCAGGGAGCGCGGCTACTCCGACGAGGCGATCCAGGCGGTGTGGGACGTGCTGGTCCCGTTCGCCGGATACGCCTTCAACAAGGCCCATGCGGCGGCCTACGCCCTGGTGTCGTACTGGACCGGGTACCTGAAGGCCAACTACCCGGCCGAGTACATGGCCGCCCTGCTCACCTCCGTCAAGGACGACAAGGACAAGTCGGCCGTCTACCTCAACGAGTGCCGCCGCATGGGCATCAAGGTCCTCCCGCCGAGCGTCAACGACTCGGTGCACAACTTCGCCGCCCAAGGCGAGGACGTGATCCTCTTCGGTCTGGAGGCCGTCCGGAACGTCGGCACGAACGTGGTCGACTCGATCATCCGGTCCCGTGAGGCGAAGGGAAAGTACACCTCGTTCCCCGACTACCTCGACAAGGTCGAGGCGGTCGCCTGCAACAAGCGCACCACGGAATCGCTGATCAAGGCGGGCGCGTTCGACGGCCTGGGGCACACGCGCAAGGGCCTCATCGGCGCGTACGAGCCGATGATCGACAACGTGGTGCAGGTCAAGCGCAAGGAGGCCGAGGGGCAGTTCGACCTCTTCGGCGGCGGCGAGGAGGAGAGCGGCGAGC
>NZ_JBFAHW010000275.1:0-1499 GCF_040654355.1 Streptomyces sp. NPDC050704
GCGTCGAATGGGTTGAGTGCGCCGAATGGTCCGGCGCAGCAGCGGGTGATCCGGGCGGCGTTGGCGAGTGCGGGGTTGTCGCCGTCGGAGGTGGACGCGGTGGAGGCGCACGGGACGGGGACCCGGTTGGGGGATCCGATTGAGGCGCAGGCGGTGTTGGCGGCGTATGGGCAGAGTCGTGAGCGGCCGTTGTTTCTGGGGTCGTTGAAGTCGAACATCGGGCATACGCAGGCGGTGTCGGGTGTGGCTGGTGTGATCAAGACGGTGATGGCGTTGCGGCACGGGACGCTGCCGAAGACCCTGCATGTGGATGCGCCGTCGGGGGAGGTGGACTGGTCGGCGGGTGCGGTGGAGTTGCTGACGGAGGCGCGGGAGTGGCCGGAGGTGGGGCGTGCGCGGCGGGCGGGTGTGTCGTCGTTCGGGATCAGTGGCACCAACGTCCACCTCATCCTCGAACAGGCACCCGAACCGCAAAGCCAGACCCAACCCCGGACCGAGCCTGAGGCGGAGCCGCCCTCCTTCACCGGCCCCGTCCCCTTGACACTCTCCGGCCACACGGAGACTGCCCTGCGTGCCCAGGCGGCCAGGTTGGCCGACCGCCTGACCCGTCACGAAGATCTGCCCCTCGATTCCGTTGCTCTCTCATTGGCGGTGTCGCGTGCGGTGTTCGGGCATCGGGCGGTGGTGGTCGGTGAGGGGCATGAGGGGTTGTTGCGGGGGCTGTCGGCGGTGGCGGAGGGTCGGCCGGACGCGGGGGTGGTGAGTGGCCGGGCGGGGGATGGCGGTGTGGTGTTCGTTTTCCCCGGCCAGGGCTCGCAGTGGGCGGGGATGGCGGTGGAACTGCTGGAGTCCTCGCCGGTGTTCGCGGCGCGGATGGGCGAGTGCGAGCAAGCTCTGTCCGCGTTCGTGGACTGGTCACTGACTGAAGTCCTGCGCGGGGGCGGGGAGTTGGACCGGGTGGACGTGGTCCAGCCGGTGCTGTGGGCGGTGATGGTGTCCCTGGCGGAGGTGTGGCGCTCGTACGGGGTGGAGCCGGCCGCCGTGGTCGGCCACTCCCAGGGAGAGATCGCCGCTGCGGTGGTGGCCGGGGCGGTGACGCTGGAGGACGGCGCGAAGGTGGTCGCGCTCCGCTCGCAGGCGATCCTGGCGCTGTCCGGGCAGGGCGCGATGGCTTCCGTGCAACTGCCGGTCGACGACGTTCGCGCCCTGGCCGCGGTGGTGGACGGCCGGGTCGAGGTGGCGGCGGTCAACGGCCCGTCGTCGGTGGTCGTCGCAGGCGCCCCCGCCGATGTCGATGAGGTGGTCGCCGAGGCTGTCGGGCAGGGGGCGCGGGCTCGGCGGGTCGAGGTGGACTACGCCTCGCACTCCGTCCAGGTGGAGGAGATCCGCGATGAACTCCTCGACGTACTCGGCGACTTGGTGCCCTGCGCTGCCCGCGTCCCCTTCTATTCCACGGTCACCGCGGACCGGTTCGACACGACGGTCCTGGACGCCGGGTA
>NZ_JBFAHW010000276.1:0-1433 GCF_040654355.1 Streptomyces sp. NPDC050704
GTCGTGACTGCGTGCCTTTTGAAGAATGAGCCTGCGAGTTTGCGGTGTGTTGCGAGGTTAACCCGTGTGGGGAAGCCGTAGCGAAAGCGAGTCCGAATAGGGCGATATAGTAGCGCGCTCAAGACCCGAAGCGGAGTGATCTAGCCATGGGCAGGTTGAAGCGGCTGTAAGAGGTCGTGGAGGACCGAACCCACCAGGGTTGAAAACCTGGGGGATGACCTGTGGTTAGGGGTGAAAGGCCAATCAAACTCCGTGATAGCTGGTTCTCCCCGAAATGCATTTAGGTGCAGCGTCGTGTGTTTCTTGCCGGAGGTAGAGCACTGGATAGGCGATGGGCCCTACCGGGTTACTGACCTTAGCCAAACTCCGAATGCCGGTAAGTGAGAGCACGGCAGTGAGACTGTGGGGGATAAGCTCCATGGTCGAGAGGGAAACAGCCCAGAGCATCGACTAAGGCCCCTAAGCGTACGCTAAGTGGGAAAGGATGTGGAGTCGCACAGACAACCAGGAGGTTGGCTTAGAAGCAGCCACCCTTGAAAGAGTGCGTAATAGCTCACTGGTCTAGTGATTCCGCGCCGACAATGTAGCGGGGCTCAAGCGTACCGCCGAAGTCGTGTCATTCCAGCATATAGGGCCAACGCCCGCTGGGATGGGTAGGGGAGCGTCGTGTGCCGGGTGAAGCCGCCGCGTAAGCGAGTGGTGGACGGTTCACGAGTGAGAATGCAGGCATGAGTAGCGATACACACGTGAGAAACGTGTGCGCCGATTGACTAAGGGTTCCTGGGTCAAGCTGATCTGCCCAGGGTAAGTCGGGACCTAAGGCGAGGCCGACAGGCGTAGTCGATGGATAACCGGTTGATATTCCGGTACCCGCTGTGAAGCGTCAAACATCGAGCCCATTAATGCTAAGACCGTGAAGCCGTTCCGGACCCTTCGGGGAAAGGAAAGTGGTGGAGCCGTCGGCCCAAGGTGGTAGTAGGTGAGTGATGGGGTGACGCAGGAAGGTAGTCCAGCCCGGGCGGTGGTTGTCCCGGGGTAAGGGTGTAGGGCGCTGTCCAGGTAAATCCGGACAGCTTGTGCCTGAGACCTGATGCCGAGCCGATTGTGGTGAAGTGGATGATCCTATGCTGTCGAGAAAAGCCTCTAGCGAGTTTCATGGCGGCCCGTACCCTAAACCGACTCAGGTGGTCAGGTAGAGAATACCGAGGCGTTCGGGTGAACTATGGTTAAGGAACTCGGCAAAATGCCCCCGTAACTTCGGGAGAAGGGGGGCCATCACCGGTGAGAGGACATGCTCCTTGAGCTGGGGGTGGCCGCAGAGACCAGCGAGAAGCGACTGTTTACTAAAAACACAGGTCCGTGCGAAGCCGTAAGGCGATGTATACGGACTGACGCCTGCCCGGTGCTGGAACGTTAAGGGGACCGGTTAGTGC
>NZ_JBFAHW010000277.1:0-1431 GCF_040654355.1 Streptomyces sp. NPDC050704
GGTGGGAGAGCTCGGCGGCCAGTTCGACGTCGTGGGTGGCCAGGACGATGGCGTGGCCCTCGGCCGCCAGCTTCCGGAGGATCGCGACCAGGCGGTAGGACTGTTTTCAAGCCGTCTTCGCTGGCGGCGATCTTCACAGATTGGGGCCGATTCGAGGCGCCTCGGTGGTCCCAAAACGCGTCGCCATAGCCACCTTGCGCCAGCGGGGGCCGCAGATCGACACCCCGGATGGATCACCTGGAAGAACGAGACCACCACGGGCACCGCCGACAGCGTCCCGTCAACTCCGCGGACTCGACGGATGCTTCCTCGTCGGCCATCTCCGCGCGCCGCTGGGCCGTACGGGCCACCACCTGCGTGTCTTCCACGGCCGCCCACAGGGCGTGGGCCTGCCGCCGCAGATGGTCGCCCTGGAAGGCGAGGTCTTCCACGCGGGCGGGCCGGAGCTCGGCGTCCTCCCTCATTGGCCCGGCCAGGGCGCTGATGTGGTCGAGGGCCATGTGCGTGGCAAACGCCGCCTGTGCCAGCGGCTCCGAGAAGTCAGTGAGAACCGCAGGTCCCGCAGTGGCACCCACCTGGACTGCCAGCTCGCGTAGCACTGCGGCGTTCAGCGGGGCGTAGGCCGGGAGCGGTGGCAGCGACGTCCGGTCCGCCGGGTCGATTCCTCGCCGTCGCAGGTCGCTGTAGATGGTGTCGCGAGTCAAACCCGCTAGACGGGCAAGCTCCCGGACATTCCGTGTCCCCGCACTCCACGCACCCGCCACCAGGTCAGCGCGTTCCTCGGTTTCTCACAAACGACCGCTAGTAGGTGCGACTGTGCCTACTTGCGCACGTGGAAGCGCAGCATGGTGACCCCGCCCGACTGGACGTTGCTGAACGGTTCCAGGTCGATCCGGTCGAGGCCCGGCGGCGCGAAGCGGATGCCGTCGCCGAGCAGCACCGGCAGCACGTACACCAGGATCTCGTCGACGAGGCCGCGCCGCAGGCACTGGGCGGCCACGTCGGCGCCGAGGATCTCCAGGTTCTTGTCACCGGCGGCGCGGCGTGCCGTGGCCACGGCTTCCTCGATGTCGCAGGTGAGGAAGGTGACGTCGGGGTCCGGCTCGTCGGGCGGGCGGTGGGTGAGGACGAACTGCGCCCCGCCGTCGTAGTCGGGGTTCTCGTCGGACATGCGCTTGCCGACCTCGTACGTGCCCCGGCCGATGAGCATGGCGCCCGTGGCCGCCATGACCTCCGGGAACGTCGCCGATGTCATGTGCTCGAAGATCCAGTCCATCGTGTGGCCGGGACCGGCGATGAACCCATCGAGGGACATCACCCTGTTCACGACCACTTTGCCGGTGCTCGCGTCCGTCATGCGTCTTCTCCAAGCAGGTGGAGGGCCGGGATCGCATCATAGGTCGGTGAGCAACATCTTCTCCGGCGGTAGCC
>NZ_JBFAHW010000278.1:0-1428 GCF_040654355.1 Streptomyces sp. NPDC050704
AGGTCGTGTCCCTCGTCGTGGTGTTGAGGATCAACTGGTGGGCGTGTTCGGGGTGTTGGGTAGCGCGGGGGCGCTTTCGGGGAGTTCGTGGTAGATCTCGCCCATGCTGCCTTCGGGGAGGTAGCGGCGGGGGAAGGCGATCCATTCGTCGTGCATCTCGAAGAGCACGGCGGTGACCAGCCGGACCAGCGCGTCGTCGTTGGGAAAGACCTGGACGACGTCGATCCTGCGCTTGATCTCGCGGTTCACCCGTTCCAGCGGGTTCGTCGACTGGATCTTCTTCCAGTGCCTGGGTGGGAAGTCCGCGAACGCGGTCAGATCCTCCTTCGCCTCCATCAGCATCGCTTTGACCTTGGGGAACTGGGTGCCGAGCATGTCGGCGACGGTGTCCAGTTGAGTGCGCACGAGGCCGGCGGTGGGCTGGGTGAAGATCGTGCGGATCGTCGCGGCGACCATTTCGCCGGAATCCCGGTCGATCACGCTGAAGGCATTTCGCAGGAAATGAACCCTGCACCGCTGCCAGGCGGCGCCGAGCATGACCTTGCGGACCGCGGCGACCAGGCCGGAGTGCTGGTCGGTGATGACCAGGCGGACCCCGGACAGGCCGCGCTCTCGCAGCGAGCGCAAGAATTCCTTCCAGAACGCCTCGCTCTCACTGTCCCCGACCATCAGGCCCAGGACCTCGCGGTTGCCGTCCTCGGTGATGCCGGTGGCGACCACGACGGCCCGGGAGACGATCTGGTGGTTCACCCGCGCCTTGCAGTAGGTCGCGTCCAGGTAGACGTAGGGGAAGCGGACGTGATCCAGCGGGCGGGTGCGGAATGCGGTCAGCGGCTCGTCCAGCATCGTGCAGATCCGTGAGACCTCCGACTTGGAGATGCCGCTGTCGCCGCCCAGGGCTTTGACCAGGTCATCGACGCTGCGGGTGGAGACGCCGTGCACGTATGCCTCCATGATGACGGCGTAGAGGGCCTGGTCGATGCGGCGCCGTCGCTCCAGCAGGCTGGGGAAGAAGCTGCCGGTGCGGACCTTGGGGATCTCCAGGTCCAGGTCGCCGGCCAGCGTGGTCAGCACCTTCTCGCGATGCCCGTTGCGGACGTTGGTCCGCGTCGGCGTGTGCTCGTTCCACTCCGCACCGATGTGGGCACTTGCCTCGGCCTCGATCAGCTCTTGCACCATCCGCTCGGCAATGGCGCGGACCAGCTCGATTCCGTCGGTCGAGCGTAGTGACTCAAGCAGCCGTATCAGTTCAGACTGGGACAGGGCCATCGTGCACTCCTCGTGGTTGAACTGGGCGTTCACCAAGGAGAGTTACGCGATGGCCCGCCTCCTGTCAGGGAGCGGTCCTCACCCATGGAAGTGCGCCCCGGGCAGACGCCCGCGCACTCCCAGCTACTGATCCGGTACACCACGACAAGGGACACCATC
>NZ_JBFAHW010000279.1:0-1387 GCF_040654355.1 Streptomyces sp. NPDC050704
TACGCGTCGCCGGCCTCCTCGTCGACGGGGTAGTTGTCCTTGCCGCCCAGCCAGTAGTTCCAGATCCGGGCCGAGTGCGGCACCGAGGTGTCGATCTTGTGATGCGCCGCTGGTTGGGGCGTCGTCGCTGGGTCGGGCATGGATACCGTCCGTCCGTCTCTTCGGCCGATGCGTGCATTGTCCAGTGCACAACGTACGTCCCAACGGCCCGGCTGCGTACACCAGTTCACCCCTCCGGCAGTTCGAGAGGTGGTTCTCCCGGCGGAGCTGCCGGAGCCCTCGGCACACTCCGGCTCGGTCGGGCCTGCGGACGACGCCCCTTGGTGCGGAGTGGGGTGGGGTGGGGTGGGGTGGGGTGCAACCTTTGCGGGCTTCGGGTGTCTTTGTTCTGGGGGGTGTCATGGGGGCAGAGCATCAGATCGCCTATTTCCTGCGGGAGTTGGCAGGCGCGGACCCGGAGCGACGTACGGCGGCGGCGAAGGGGCTGGGGAGGATCGGCCGTCCGGAGCATGCCACCGCACTGGTGGCGGTTGCGGACGACCCCGAGCCCGGGGTGCGGGCGGCTGTGGCTCAGGGGCTGGGCCGGCTTGGGGCGCGGGAGACCGGCGGGGTTGTGGTGAAGCTGTTGGACGATGCGGATCCGCAGGTACGGCGTAGGGCTTCGCTCGCCGTGCTCCGGCTGGGCCTGGACGGCCGGCCGGTGACCGAGGTGTTCGCGCGGCTGCTGCGCGATCCCGACCGGCATGTCCGGATCAACGCACTGGTCGGGTTGGACGCGTTCGGTGTCCCCGGTGACGTGGTGGCCCTGGTGGAACTGCTCGGTGATCCGGATGACCAGGTGTGGGGACGTGCCAGCAGTCTGGTGCACCGGTTCGCGCGGGACCATGCCGTCAGGGCAGAGGTGATCCGCGCGGCTCGTGAAGGCGAGGGCGCCGCCCGTGCCCGGGCCCTGGAGATGGTGCCGGCCGACTGCGCCGTGCGGCTGCTGGACTCGCTGCTCACCGGGCTGCGCGACCCGTCCCCGCAGGTACGGACCGCGGTGACCCGACGGCTGCTCAACGCCGATGCCGCCACGGCAGCGGACTCACTGGCCGCGGCCCTGGAGGACGAGCGGGACCCCGGAGTGGCGGCATATCTGCTCAGTGGACTCGGTGGACGCGGTGATGAGCGGGCGACGGACCCGGCGGTGCGGTGGCTGAGTGACCCGGTGGCCGGACCGTGGGCCGCGCGCGCGTTGGGCGGCATCGGCACCCCGGCCGCCGCCGAGCATCTGCGGACGGCGCTGGATGACCCGGCGCTGCCTGACCGTACCCGGGCGGCCGCCGCCGTGGCAGTCGGTGAGGTGGGGGGATGGGACGCCGTGTGGCAGCTGCTCCCGTACGTCGAC
>NZ_JBFAHW010000280.1:0-1339 GCF_040654355.1 Streptomyces sp. NPDC050704
GCTGCGCAACCGGCTGAACACGGCCACCGGCCTGCGGCTGCCCGCCACCCTGGTCTTCGACCACCCCACCCCCACCGCCCTCGCCACCCTCCTGCGCGGCGAACTGCTGTCGGGCACGTCCGACGACGTCATCGACGCGCTGCACATCCAGCAGGAACTCGACCGGATGGAACAAGCCCTGTCCCGGGCGGCCATCGGCCCCGACATGGACACCGACACACGCGCCGACATCGCGCAACGGCTGCGTGACCTGGCCGTCAGGCTGAGCGACCCGGACCCCGAAGCGGCTCCCGGGACCGCGGACTCCCTTGAATCCGCCAGCGACGACGAGATCTTCGATCTCATCGACCGCGACCTGGGCGTCTCCTGATCCCTCCGTCCTCCCCGGGCGCCCCACCACACCGAACTGGAGTCGACCATGACCGAGGACAAGCTCCGTACGTATCTGCGGAGGGTCACGGCGGAGTTGCAGCAGACCCGCGAGCGGCTCCGCGAGTCCCAGGACAAGCGGCGTGAACCCCTCGCGATCATCGGGATGGCGTGCCGTCTCCCCGGCGGCGCCGATTCGCCGGAAAAGCTGTGGCGGCTCGTCGCCGATGGCGTCGACACCGTCGGCGGACTCCCCACCGACCGGGGCTGGGACCTGGACGACCTCTACGACCCCGACCCCGACAAGCCCGGCAAGACCTACACGCAGGAAGGCGCGTTCCTCTACGACGCCGGGGACTTCGACCCCGCGCTCTTCGGCATATCGCCGCGCGAGGCGCTGGCGATGGACCCACAGCAGCGCCTCCTGCTGGAAACCTCCTGGGAGGCGGTCGAACGGGCCCGGATCGACCCGCTGTCGCTGCACGGCAGCCGCACCGGCGTCTTCATCGGTGGCCTGCCGACCGGATACGGCGCCATGCTCCTCGACTCCTCCGAGGACCAGGGGTACGCCCTGACCGGTGGCACGGGCAGTGTCATGTCCGGCCGCGTCTCGTACACCCTCGGGCTCCAGGGGCCGGCGGTCACCGTCGACACCGCCTGCTCCTCCTCCCTCGTCGCCCTCCACCTGGCGGCTCAGTCGCTGCGCCAGGGCGACTGCTCCCTGGCCCTGGCCGGCGGTGCGGGCATCCTCGCGACTCCGGCCGGCTTCGTGGTCTTCGCCCGCCAGCGCGGCCTGGCCGTCGACGGCCGCTGCAAGGCCTTCGCCGACGCGGCCGACGGCATCGGCTGGGGCGAAGGTGCCGCCGTCGTCCTACTGGAGCGGTTGTCGGATGCGCGGCGGCGTGGTCATCCGGTGTTGGCGGTGGTGCGGGGTTCGGCGGCGAATCAGGATGGTGCGTCGAATGGGTTG
>NZ_JBFAHW010000281.1:0-1156 GCF_040654355.1 Streptomyces sp. NPDC050704
CCGCAGTGCGAGTCGCTGGGCCTGCTGAAGATGGACTTCCTGGGTCTGCGCAACCTGACGATCATGGACGACGCCATCAAGATGGTGAAGGCCAACAAGGGCGTCGACCTGGAGATGCTCGCCCTCCCGCTGGACGACGCAAAGACCTTCGAACTGCTCTGCCGCGGTGACACGCTCGGTGTCTTCCAGTTCGACGGCGGCCCGATGCGCTCGCTGCTCCGCCAGATGCAGCCCGACAACTTCGAGGACATCTCCGCCGTCTCGGCCCTGTACCGGCCGGGCCCGATGGGCATGAACTCGCACACGAACTACGCCGAGCGCAAGAACGCCCGGCAGGAGATCACGCCGATCCACCCGGAGCTCGAAGAGCCCCTGAAGGAGACGCTCGGCCTGACCTACGGCCTGATCGTGTACCAGGAGCAGGTGCAGAAGGCCGCGCAGATCATCGCCGGCTACTCGCTCGGCGAGGCCGACATCCTGCGCCGCGTGATGGGCAAGAAGAAGCCCGACGAGCTGGCGAAGAACTTCTCCATCTTCCAGGCCGGCGCCAAGAAGAACGGCTACTCCGACCAGGCGATCCAGGCCCTGTGGGACGTCCTGGTCCCGTTCGCCGGATACGCGTTCAACAAGGCGCACTCCTCCGCGTACGGCTTGGTCACCTACTGGACGGCGTACCTCAAGGCGAACTACCCGGCCGAGTACATGGCCGCCCTGCTGACCTCGGTGAAGGACGACAAGGACAAGTCCGCCGTCTACCTCAACGAGTGCCGCCGCATGGGCATCAGGGTGCTGCCGCCCAACGTCAACGAGTCGGAGCAGAACTTCGCCGCGCAGGGCGACGACGTGATCCTCTTCGGTCTTTCCGCGGTCCGCAACGTCGGTACGAACGTCGTCGAGTCGATCATCCGCAGTCGCAAGGCCAAGGGGAAGTTCGGCTCCTTCCCCGACTACCTCGACAAGGTCGAGGCGGTCGCCTGCAACAAGCGCACCACGGAATCACTGATCAAGGCCGGCGCCTTCGACACCATGGGGCACACCCGCAAGGGCCTCACCGCCCACTTCGAGCCGATGATCGACAACGTGGTGCAGGTCAAGCGCAAGGAGGCCGAGGGGCAGTTCGACCTCTTCGGCGGCGGCGAGGAGGAGAGCGGCGAGC
>NZ_JBFAHW010000282.1:0-1153 GCF_040654355.1 Streptomyces sp. NPDC050704
TGACCACCGAAGGGACCCGGGACATCCTGGGGATCTGGGCCGGTGACGGCGGCGAGGGTGCGAAGTATTGGCTGCATGTGTTCACCGAGCTGAAGTGAGGGGCCTCGCGTTTTCCTGACAGGCTTCTGACCGTTTATTTCACGCGGCGATTCGCAACTTCTCGTACTCGGCGTGGACTTCGCACGGAGGGCGGTAACCCGCCGCCGAGTGGAGGCGTTTGCGATTGTACCAGAATTCGATGTATCGAGTGATGTCCTGCCGGGCGGCCTCGCGGGTCAGGTAAGTCACCCTTGATACGCGCTCGTTCTTCAGGGCGCCGAAGAATGATTCGGCCATGGCGTTGTCGAAACAGATCCCGGTGCGGCCAGCAGATCTGCGGAGCCCGAACCGGTCCAGCGTCCTCCCGAACTCGACTGACATGTAGTTACTTCCGCGATCCGAGTGAAATATCGCGTCGGCCGAGAGGTTCCTGTTCCGTGCCGCGTTACGGATCGCCCTGGATATCAGTGGGGTTTGGTAGTGGTCGTCCATCGCGTAACCGATGACTTCCTTCGTGCAGCAGTCGATGACCGTTGCGAGGTACAGCCAGCCTTCCCCGGTCGCGATATGGTAATGTCACCGACGAGCTTCTCGCCGGGCGCATCCGCGGTGAAGTCGCGGCCGACGAGGTCCGGCACCTGGCCGGCCGCAACCTGAGTGAGGTTGAACCTCTTCGGCCGTGGCAGGCAGGGCACCAGGCCCAGTTCGCGCATGAGGCGGCGGACCAACTCCACGCCTGCGGCGACGCCCCAGCGGTGCAGCTGGGCCTGGATTCGCCGGTGTCCGTAGGTGCTGTCGGACATGTCGAAGGATTTCTCAATGAGCACTTTCAGTTCTTCGCGCCGCTGAGCTGTCGCGGATTCCGGGCGGGATCGCCAGTCGTAGTAGCCGGATCTGGAGACGCCGAGTCGGCCGCACATAAACTCGACGCTGTATGCGTACTTCTCGGTGTCGAGCCGCATCTCGTCGATGAACTCGTACTTGCTTGCTACCGGGGATCCTTCACGAAGTACGCTGCGGGTCGGGTGGCCCGGGGGAATTTCACCCCCGGGCTCCCACAGATCCCGGCGTGACAGTCTCCCGTCACCGGGCTCCTATTGTCCTGGTCACCAGA
>NZ_JBFAHW010000283.1:0-1057 GCF_040654355.1 Streptomyces sp. NPDC050704
TCCTTGATCGCGTTCTTCGCCTTGATCTTGCCGTACGTGCCGATCATGGCGACCTTGTCGGCGCCGTACTTGTCCGTCACATACCGGATCACCTCCACGCGCCGACGCTCGTCGAAGTCGATGTCGACATCGGGCATGGAGACCCGCTCGGGGTTGAGGAACCGCTCGAAGATCAGGCCGTGCTCGATCGGGTCGAGGTCGGTGATGCCCATCGCGTAGGCGACGATCGAGCCGGCCGCGGAGCCTCGGCCGGGGCCGACCGCGATGCCGTTGTTCTTGGCCCACATGATGAAGTCGGCGACGACGAGGAAGTATCCGGGGAACCCCATCTGGATGATGACGTCCATCTCGTACTCCGCCTGCTTCTGGCGGTCCTCGGGCACACCGGCCGGGTAGCGGCGGTTCATGCCGACCCGGACCTCCTCCTGGAACCAGGTGATCTCGGTGAAGCCCTCCGGGATGTCGAACTTCGGCATCAGGTTCTTCGCCTCGAACATCCCCGTGGTGTCGATCTGCTCGGCCACCAGCAGGGTGTTGGCGCAGCCCTGCTGCCAGGCGTCCGAGGAGTCGATGGCGTACATCTCGTCCGTGGACTTCAGGTAGTAGCCGGTGCCGTCGAACTTGAAGCGGTCCGGGTCGGAGACGTTCTTGCCGGTCTGGATGCACAGCAGCGCGTCGTGCGCTCCCGCCTCGTGCGGGTACGTGTAGTGCGAGTCGTTCGTCACCAGGGGCGGGATGCCGAGCTTCTTGCCGATCTCCAGCAGGCCGTCGCGGACCCGGCTCTCGATCTCGATGCCGTGGTCCATCAGCTCCAGGAAGTAGCGGTCCTTGCCGAAGATGTCCTGGTACTCGGAGGCCGCCTTCAGCGCCTCCTCCTTCTGGCCGAGGCGCAGCCGGGTCTGGAGCTCCCCGGAGGGACAGCCGGTGGAGGCGATGAGCCCCTCGGACCATTGGGAGATGGTCTCCTTGTCCATCCGCGGCCACTTCTGCAGCCAGCCCTCGGCATACGCGTCCGAGGACAGCTTGAACAGGTTGTGCAGCCCGGTCTTGTTCGCCG
>NZ_JBFAHW010000284.1:0-1057 GCF_040654355.1 Streptomyces sp. NPDC050704
CGGCGAACAAGACCGGGCTGCACAACCTGTTCAAGCTGTCCTCGGACGCGTATGCCGAGGGCTGGCTGCAGAAGTGGCCGCGGATGGACAAGGAGTCCATCTCCCAGTGGTCGGAGGGGCTGATCGCCTCGACCGGGTGTCCGTCGGGGGAGTTGCAGACCCGGCTGCGTCTCGGCCAGTTCGACGAGGCGGTGAAGGCGGCCTCCGAGTACCAGGACATCTTCGGCAAGGACCGGTACTTCCTGGAGTTGATGCAGCACGGGATTGAGATCGAGCGCCGGGTGCGTGAGGACCTGCTGAGGGTGGGCAGGAAGCTCGGCATCCCGCCGCTGGTGACGAACGACTCGCACTACACCTATGCGCACGAGGCGAGTGCCCATGACGCGTTGTTGTGCATCCAGACCGGTAGGAACCTCTCCGACCCGGACCGCTTCAAGCTGGACGGAGGGGGCTATTACCTGAGGTCGACCGACGAGATGTACGCCCTGGAGACTTCGGACATCTGGCAGCAGGGTTGCGCCAACACCCTGCTGGTGGCCGAGCAGATCGACACCACGGGGATGTTCGAGGCGAAGAACCTGATGCCGAGGTTCGACATCCCGGAGGGCTTCACCGAGGTCACCTGGTTCCGTGAGGAGGTGCGCCGTGGCATGAACCGCCGTTACCCGGGTGGTGTGCCGGAGGACCGCCAGAAGCAGGCGGAGTACGAGATGGATGTCATCATCCAGATGGGGTTCCCCGGGTACTTCCTTGTCGTCGCCGACTTCATTATGTGGGCCAAGAACAACGGCATCGCGGTCGGTCCCGGCCGAGGCTCCGCGGCCGGCTCGATCGTCGCCTACGCGATGGGTATCACCGACCTCGACCCGATCGAGCACGGTCTGATCTTCGAGCGGTTCCTCAACCCCGAGCGGGTCTCGATGCCCGATGTCGACATCGACTTCGACGAGCGTCGGCGCGTCGAGGTGATCCGGTATGTGACGGACAAGTACGGCGCCGACAAGGTCGCCATGATCGGCACGTACGGCAAGATCAAGGCGAAGAACGCGATCAAGGA
>NZ_JBFAHW010000285.1:0-1019 GCF_040654355.1 Streptomyces sp. NPDC050704
CAGCCAGCAGGGGGTGGGCACGGTGCCCAGTACGAAGAAGATCGGCAACGCCAGCGTCCAGCGGTACGAGCAGATCGTGGAGAAGCTGCGCGATGACGTCGCAAAGTTGTCGAATCAACAACCCCAGCACCCAACCCTCCGCACTCCGCGGTGACCCGCGCCTTCGCTGCGAGCCACGGATCTGACGGACCCGTAGGGCGACTTCTCGTGGTCCCAGCGGTAGCGGCAGTCAAGCTCAACAAGGTCGCGGCTGTAAACCAGAGGCGGTCCGGTCCGCCGCCTTGCCCGTACTCCGGTGTTCGCGGCGGCCGTTCCCTTGTGGGTCAAACGACCGGCACACTCAGCGGCCGAGCCGGGCTACTGTGCCCGCCGTACGGGGCTGACAGCGGAACGCAGGTGTGGGCGGGTGTGTCGGTGCACTCGGCTTCGATCTTCCACCGAAGATCCGTAAGGTCATGCACACGCCAAATGCACTCGCCTCTGTCAGTTACCTACGAACTGGAGAACCGTGAACAGAAACCGTTTCAAGGTCGGCGCCATCAGTGCCATCATCGGCGTGGTCTCGACGCTGCTGGTTGGATTGACCGCGAGTCCTGCCTCTGCTGCTGACCCCTGGGAGTGCACCAAGGCCACGAAGACGACGTCAAGCAGCCCCAGCGGGCGGTATCAGTACCTGCCTGCGCGCGGCATCGGCGCCTCCCACTACATCTGCTGGATGGCCTACGGAACCCGAGGCGACGAAGTCAAAGCGCTTCAGGCGGCGATCAACCACTGCTACAACAGCATCCCTAATCTTGTGCCCGATGGCATCTACGGGGACGCCACCAAGGCAGCAGTACGCGCTGTTCAGACGCAGCACCGAATCCACGTAGACGGCGAGTACGGCGAAGACACCTACTACGCCATGATGTTTCCGTTGTATCGGATCGTCGACAATGAGTTCTCTGGCGCCTGCAAATAGGAGCTGTGCGGAACTCGTCAGCGTTGGGTGACCCAGGCCAGAACGTCGGTGGCTGCTA